>CAIWIS010000035.1 GCA_903912795.1 uncultured Bacteroidales bacterium | reverse complement strand
GCCGCTTTTAGTATTTCAACACCTTCGGTATACGCTAAGCGTTTAAAATCGTTGTTTACAACAAAATTCAATCGCTCGTACAATTCTTTATCGTACATTTCGCTTAAAAAGTCGAGGTCTTCTTTGCAATTGTCCAATGCCCATTGAATGCAATATTGAATGAAGTCCTGAGCTAATTGCATGTTTTCAGCTATTTCGTTGAATGCCACTTCGGGTTCAATCATCCAAAACTCAGCTAGGTGACGCGGTGTGTTCGAATTTTCGGCACGGAAAGTAGGGCCAAAAGTATATATTGAACCCAAGGCCATAGCAGCTAATTCGCCTTCGAGCTGACCCGATACGGTTAAGCTTGTTTGTTTTCCAAAAAAATCGCGGCTATAATCGATTGAGCCTTTTTCATCTTTCTTTAAATCGTACATGTTTAAGGTTGTAACCTGAAACATTTGTCCAGCTCCTTCGCAGTCCGACCCTGTAATAATTGGCGTGTGTACATAAAAGAAACCACGCTCGTGAAAAAAGCGGTGAATGGCTTGTGCCATGTGGTGACGAATGCGTAACACAGCTCCAAAAGTATTGGTGCGTGGACGAAGGTGAGCTATTTCGCGCAAAAACTCCAAGGTGTGACCTTTTTTCTGCAATGGATAAGTTTCGGGGTCGGCACCACCGTAAATTTGGATTTCTTCAGCTTGAATTTCAACCGATTGGCCTTTTCCTAAGGATTCAACCAAAATACCAGTAACGCTTATACAAGCACCAGTAGTGATTGGTTTTAAAAATTCTTCGCCCATTTTTTCATTATCGGCAACTACCTGTATGTTATTGATGGTTGAACCATCGTTTAATGCAATAAAACTAACGTTTTTGTTTCCTCTGCGTGTGCGTACCCACCCTTTAATGTTGATAGTTTTGCCATAATCTGTGCTTTTTAAGGCAGTGGCAATAATTGTTCTTGTCATGATAATTTATGAGCGATATGTTATAAATCTACTTTTTTACGTTTTTAGCCTACAAAATTACTAAATTTCATTGATATACGTGTTATTTTTGACATAAAAAAAGCACCTGCTTTATTCAAACAGGTGCTTAATTTTTTGCTTACCTTTTTTTCTTGCCTTGTGGAATGTCTCCAATCATACTCATGGCACAGCGGAAGCCTATATCGTTAGCCGACATGCTTTGGTCTAAATAGCGACGAGTAGAAGGATTTAACCAATATACACGGTCTTTCCAAGATCCACCTTTGTAAATGCGCGATTTTTCGTTAATTACCGGACGAAGCACATCACTTATATCAAGCGTATCATTTGGAATCTTTGAATTTGGATCTGGATCTTTAAAGTTACGTAAGTCTTCGGTAATTTCAAAAGCAATTCGTCCTAACGAGTCTACTTCAAACATATCTCTGCCAAAAGTATCTTTTCCACTTACTTTTTGTTTGATGTATACATTACCACGGAATGAGTTGTATTCCGATACATCATCAAAACTTGAAGCGCGATAAACGTCCAATACCCACTCGTTTACGTTACCAGCCATGTTGAATAGTCCAAAATCATTTGGAAAATAAGCATCTACTGAAGTAGTAATGGTTGCACGGTCGTTTGCAATACCTGAAGTACCCATGTCACCACGTCCACGAACGTAGTTGGCTTGTATGCGTCCCATGTTTTTGCGGTCGGTTTTACGAGTTTGCTGACCAGCCCAAGGGTAAATCTTTCCTTCGGCAACTATGTCGTTAGCATCCGACGAAATGGCATAAGCTGCATATTCCCATTCAGCTTCAGTAGGTAAGCGGTAATCCGAATACATAATACCATCTGCCATATCTACTTTAGGCGATGATTGGTTTGCTCTTCGACGTGCTTTTACTCCCGGAGTTGGGTTGTATGAGTTTTGTAAAAGGTATTTTTGTGTGTTGAAAATAAAACTTGACCGAATGGAATCATAAGGCATGTTTTCGAGCGAAGCAAAATTTGGAGCAACGATAATTCCTGCATTAACAAGAGCTAATTCGTTAACACGGTCGGTACGCCATGCGCAATAATCCACTGCTTGTTCCCACGTTACACCTACAATAGGGTAGTTGTTGAACGAAGGGTGTGAAAAATAATTCTGAAGATAAGGCTCATTATAAGCAAGTTGCTCACGCCATGTGTTTACGTTGGGAGTTGCTTTTTTTACTAGTTGAGGTGACGATTTATCAAAAACTACTTTCATCCAGTTTGAATATTCGCGCCAATCAATATTTCTAATTTCATATTGATCCATGTAAAACGAACTAACTGTGATACGACGTTGACGGTTGTCGCGTGGTTGAGTCACAAATTCAGCTTTTTCACCAATAGTATACGATCCACCTTCGATAGTAACCATGCCCATAGGCGTTTGTGTTTTAAGTCCTTCTTTTACAACAAAGTCAGTCCCTGCTGGGTCGTTATATTTCCAACCGGTAACGGAAGAAGCGCCTTTGTTTTTTTTGCCAAATGCAAACACTGCAGCTATTACCAGCGTAAAAACAGCAATTTTAGTTAATGTTCTAATCTTCATACAATCTTATTTATCAATCTTTTTATTTCTATTTATCGAGAAAAAATAGTTAATCAGGCCTGTTTTTATTACAAAAATAGGCACTTTTCTCATAATTCAGTAGTATCAACATGAATAGTAGCGCAAAAATAACATTTTTTTTTTACAAACACTTATATAATTTGCTTTTTTGTTTTATTTAAAATCATGAAAATTGTTTTAAATCAAAATTTTTACAATTCTATCTTGCTTAAAAAGTCAGTTGTAAATATAAAAATAGGATTCGTATTCAATTTAATGATATGTAAATCAAATATATAATGTCTTAAGTGCTAGTTGTGTCAAATAACGAAACATAATGTTTACCTATTTAATAACGTAGTATCAGTATTTTTCTTATTTTTGCAAATAATTATTTTTTTTGAATTGCGTTTGTATGCTTCTAAATTACGCTGGCAGAATTATCGATTTACATCAACCCAAGGTTATGGGAATCCTAAATGTTACACCTGATTCTTTTTTCAGTGGAAGCAGGGTAGGGGGGGCGAAACATGCACACAAGGTAATAGAGAAGATGTTGTTGGAGGGAGTTGATATTGTGGATATCGGTGCTTATTCAAGTCGTCCGCAAGCTGCTGATGTAAGTACAATCGACGAAATACAAAGACTGTCGGATGTGTTGGAGATGATTCTGAAAAACTTTCCCGATTTACCTATTTCGGTTGATACTTTTCGGTCGTCGGTTGCTAGTCATGTAGTGAAAAACTACGGGGTGGGAATTATTAACGATATAAGTGGAGGAACCCTCGATGTTAATATGTTCGAAACTATTGCTGAGCTAGGTGTGGCTTATGTATTAATGCATATCAAGGGTAATCCGCAGACCATGCAGATGATGACAAATTATGATAATGTGGTATGCGAAGTGCTTGATTTTTTGCAAAAAAGGATAACGCAATTAAGTTTGTTTGGAGTGAAAGATATACTGGTAGATCCTGGTTTTGGATTTGGCAAAACTACAGCACAGAATTATGAACTTCTTAAAAATCTTGATTTATTTAATGTTTTGGAAAAGCCGCTTTTAATAGGTGTTTCGCGTAAATCAATGATTTATAAAACATTAAATTGCACACCCGAAAATGCATTAAACGGCACTACAGCGGTTCATTTTGCAGCGCTTATGGCCGGAGCAAAAATTCTGCGGGTACACGATGTAAAAGAAGCCAAAGAGGCAGTTGCGATTTATGAGATGATGAGTTGATGTGATGATACTTTACAAACTTTAAGAACTTTATAAACCAAAAAAAATGGAGATTACTTTTAAAGACATATTTGATATATTTCTGGTAGCGGTTTTGCTTTATCAGTTGTATAAACTACTGAAACGCACGGGAGCTGTTAATATATTTTTGGGTGTAATGGCTTTTTTAATATGCTGGATATTAGTGACGTATGTTTTTAAAATGGAGTTGCTTGGAGGCATTCTGGATCGAATTGTTAGTGTAGGTGCTTTTGCATTGATTGTGCTTTTTCAAGACGAATTGCGTCGATTTTTCTCCAAAATAGGTTCGCACCAAAAGTGGAGTGCGTTTAATTTTATCAAGAAAATGTTCAATACCGAAAGTAGTCAGTCCAAAGACACCGACTTTTATTTGGTTCAAATTGTGTTGGCTTGTAGAGGTTTATCAAAATCGTCCAATGGAGGCTTAATTATTATTTGTAGGAATAGCGATTTGGATATTTACTCACAATCGGGGGAGCAACTTAATGCTACAATTAGTTCCAGATTGATTGAAAATATATTTTTCAAAAACAGTCCGCTGCACGATGGAGCCATGATTATTTCGAATAAAAGTATTAAAGCAGCAGCCTGTATTTTGCCTATCTCAAAAAATCAGTCCATTCCCAAGCGTCTTGGTTTACGACATAGAGCTGCTCTGGGTGTTACCGAAAACTCTGATGCAATTGCCATAATTGTTTCCGAAGAAACTGGACATATTTCGTGGGCAATAAACGGACAGCTCACTACCAACGTAAAACCCGAACAGTTAGAGCATTTTTTGTCGGAAGAGATGATGGAGAAAAAATAAAAAGATTACTGCTTCACCCAAATTAGTTTTCCGGTATCGAAGCCCAAATCGGTTGCTCGCTTCAAGTATTGTTGCTTAATGTCTTCGGGCATTGTTTTTGTGCGCGAAAGCAGCCACATATAATCAAATCCATTGCTTATAATAAGTGCGTATTGGTAATTCTCGTCGAGTTTTACGATATTGTATGCACCGTAAAACGGACCAAAGAACGAAACCTTCAGGCTACCAATAGATTTGCTGCCGGCAAATTTAGCTTTTCCAACTGATTCGCTCCAAGTATTTGATTTGGTTTTAAATCCTCGATTAACGACCTTCACTTTTCCATCTGGTCGAAGGCTGTAATTGGCTGTAACATTGGATAATCCGCGTTCGAAACTGTGGTCGAAGCGGGCAATTTCGTACCATGTGCCCAGGTATTTGTTTAACTCAAAATTCCGTATTACATCGGGCGATGGAGGCGTTTCGGCACAGGCTGTTAATCCGAAAATGCTGGCAAAGGCAATAAAAAGCGATTTGAAAGTGCGTTTCATGATAGTATAGTTTTTACGTGTAAATACTAAACAATCAGCACCAAACAATAGTTTTGTAAAACGCAAAAATATGATTCAATTATATTTTTGGCAAAACCTTTTTTATTGTACCCAACACTTTTTCCAACTGTTCGTTTGTATGCGCTGCCGAAATAAAACTAGCTTCGAAGGCAGATGGTGAAATATAGATATTCTCTTTTAGCAATTCTCTGAAATACAATGCAAAACG
>CAIWIS010000034.1 GCA_903912795.1 uncultured Bacteroidales bacterium | reverse complement strand
TTTGAAGTTTACAGCATTACTGGTCAATTGTTGCTGTCGGCTGTTAATGTGTCGAAGCTGAAAGCTCCTAGCACAAAAGGTGTTTATATTGTTAAAGTTATTGTTAAGGCAGGTGAGTCATATTCTCAAAAGGTAATTATGAAATAAACCTATTATCTGAAAATAAAAAAGAGCTGTCCTGATTAAATTCAAGACAGCTCTTTCATTAACGTATGGTTCGTTCGCTAAGCCTAAATTCGGACGGTGTAAGACCTGTCATGCGTTTGAAAGAGGTGGAAAAATATTCCAAACTTGTAAATTGCAATTTAAACGAAATTTCTTTAATTGAATCCGTTGATTCAACCAACATCTGTTTTGCCTTATTCAATTTTATGTCGTTATAATACCTGGCAGGCGATTCATTAGTGTATTTCTTGAAATTCCGACGGAATAACGCATAGCTTAAATTTAATTGCGATGCAATGTTCTGAATTGGCATATCTTCATACACATTCTCATTCATAATTATTTTGGCTTGTTCTATTTTTTGCCTTTCTTTCTTTTCGAGAGTTTTGTTTTTCGACTCGGCAATTATTAGCCCTAATACATGAAAAAGCATGCCCGATAAGTACACCTGCGACGACTTTAATCCATTCTGAACCACCTCAATGGCTCGATGAAAAAGTTTCATCAATTCTTCGTTAAACCCAATATCAATAATGGAGTTTTCAATCGGAAAAAATTTGCGTATGAGCATGCTAAATACCATATCTGTCTCAAAGCGGATAAAGTATTCTTTCCATTCGCTGGTATTTAAATGATAGTAGGTGTACTTTTGGTTTGGGCTGATAAGTAGTATTTTTCCTTTCGAAATTTCGAGTTCGGGCGCATTGTCAAAGCATACATAGCCAATGCCATTAGTAATATAAATCAACTTAAATTCGTTGGATACTTTACCCTTTTTGTATTGATACTTAAAATCCTTTGATTGGGTGGTGCTATTCTTCTTTTCGTTGGCATGCACCATTTTATATCCCACCGAATTGATGGTAATTCCAAAATTGATATTATCATCTTTGATAACTACATTTTTAAATTCCGAAAATGAATTGGCATTGTTCATTATAATTCAGATAAAGCATCCAGAAATAAATCAAGCATACAAAAGTATGAATTTTATACCAAACTACCATCAAAATGATGTTTTAACCGTATAAAACAGTAAGAGGGTGCCCTTGCGGACACCCTCTTTTGAACATAAATCGCTGCTTTAATGCTTTTTAATACTGATTTCACTTTCAAGAGTTCGATTTTCGACTTTGTTTCAAGAAACTGACTTGCGTCCGTTTTCTTCTATTTAAGTCTGTCGTTGGTTACGTTTTACTTAGCTTCTTCCGACTTTTGAAATCTTCGTTCATTGCGCTTTCGATTATCTGTGTTGATATTTTCATTGTTTTATCAATGGGAACTATCTTCGGATTCATGAGGTGCTTCATCGTCCCAACTTCCACTTTCTCAGCTGCTATTTGCATAGCTTCTAAACTTGTGAAGCTGCTTGATTTAACGCTTGCTTCATCTATAGCACATCTTCTTAATACTATTATTAAGTACATGTGATACATAGAATCTCGTTTTCGCCTTGCACGTTTTTTAACTCTTTTGGCTTTTTACCAAAAAATATAAAAAAGTTCATTATAAACTTCATTACTAGTCAAACTCTGTAATTCCGCGACCTTTAATTTTTTTTGGACTGCATCGTCCTGAACTTTTAGTCACAATTTCGAAATCATTTCTGCTTTCTCTGTTGTGGCCGGAAATGAATTAGAGCAACGAATTGCTTTTTATTTTATTTCCATCCCGACTACCCGGCTTACCTTTCTCTGGGGAGAGATTGGCTTGCGTTTTATTCAAACGCACCATATTTATATTTATTAAGTCTAAAACACTTCGGAACTTTTACCAAGCTTAAAACCTTAAAACCATTTGTATTACTATGCATCTCATTGCCCACTTTCGCAAACAATATCGGAGATAGTTATACCTTAATAGTCAGTGCGTTTTTTACTTTAATAATAGTATCTTCTTGTTTTTGGAGTCAGATATTCAACTATTGACTTTTCTTGATGTATCAGTATTTCAAAGAGCGTTTTAACATGCGATTCATGTTTTGAGCCGTAACTCATGATGCAAATATACAACATCGGATATGGGGTTTGCAAGTTTTTTGACCTGTACTTATAAACAACTTATGAACAGCAGTTATCAACAGGCTAACTAACTATTAATCTACATGTTATAAATTTTATGTTCATAACTAGTTAATTTTACCACTTTAAGTTTAAAATGCTGTAAATTAATCAGATGAAAGCTGATTTTATTCAATTGTTACCAAAAAAATAAAAATCGAAACAGCATCAATTAATAAAAAATATATTCTTTGAACATCGTTGATAATCAAGTGCGTATAGAATTAATTTTTTTTTATCAATAATTATTCTAAGAATATATTATAACAATTAGATTTACATTTACTGAAATATTTAAAATACACAACAGCCCATAGTAAATTATTGATTCAAAAAACTTTAATAGTAATATTGTTTTGATTTCGTTGTTCTAAAAATAATCCAAATAAGAATACTATTTTTCTGAAAAAAATATCAATCAGCATAAGTAATGAATATTAAATTGTTTTTAATTGAATAATTTATGTATTTTTAATAATTACACATAAGTCTGTATTTCAACTATTTAAATTTACATGTATATTATTATGTAATATATTGTAATATATTCAAAATGTATTTCTTCTAAAAGAAGAAGAATTTTAATTATTTTTGTAATATCTATATAGTGGGAGAATTGCATCTAATTGAGATTTAACTGCTAAACAAAAGGAATAAGATTT
>CAIWIS010000033.1 GCA_903912795.1 uncultured Bacteroidales bacterium | reverse complement strand
CACTCGGAAGCGTTGGAGCATTATCTGGAAAAGCTTACCAAAAAACTTGGATTTATTTATTTGGGTACGGTGATTAAAGGCGGAGTGGAAGGAATACAAATTATGCCTCCCCGAATGACAAAAAAATTATTTAGCCAATTTGAACAAATGGGGCGTTATTTTGCCGAATTTCAGAGTTTTGACCCACTGATTATGAAGCAACTCCGAAACCCATATAAACTTAGTCCTTTTCGTATTACGTTCATTAATTTATTGAGTAAAACCGGACTGACAAATTTCTATTGGGATATGCATCTTAAGAAAAATAATGCTTACGAAAAACGCTTTGATAAACCTTTTTCAATTTAAAGATATTAACCATGAATACATCTAAATTTCAAAATATTATCAACAAAGTCATTGATAATAAGTCCATTTTTGGCACTGTATTAACCGTTGAAAAAGGCAATGAAAGCTGGACAGGTTCGGCCGGTAATTTAAAGCCCGAACAACCCTACTTTATTGCCAGTACAACCAAACTATACATAACGGCTCTCATTTTGAAACTGAAAGCCGAAGGAAAACTGTCGCTCGACGATAAAATATCCAACTATTTATCTCCTGAAATAATGCACAAATTGCATGTTTACAAAGAAGTAAATTATTCTGACACATTAACTATTAGCAATTTATTGGCTCATACTTCCGGTTTGCCCGATTATTTTGAAGATAAAGGCTCGGATGGAAAAAGCTTATTGCAAAAACTACAGGAAGGAGCAGATCAAAGTTGGACTTTTGAACAAGCGGTGGAAATATCGAAAAAAATGCCGCCTAAATTTGCCCCAAACACCAAAGGTAAAGCGCATTATTCAGATACCAATTTTCAATTATTGGGAAAAATCATTGAGAATATTTACGGCAAAACAATAGCTGAAGTGATGAATGAAGTTGTCTTTCAACCACTTGCACTCAAGCAAACCTATATGTATGCCGATGCTGCTGACAAAACGCCTGCTATGATGTACTTTAAAAATAATCCTCTGGATATTTCCAAAGCCATGACTTCGTTTGGTGCCGATGGTGGAATAGTTTCTACTTCGGCTGAAACTATGGTTTTTCTGAAAGCATTTTTTAACGGAATATTTTTCCCAACAACATATCTACCTGAACTTTACATATGGAACAGCGTTATGTTTCCGCTAGAATATGGCGTAGGAATTATGAAGTTTCAACTTCCGGCAATTTTCACCATGTTCCGCAAAATGCCTGCGTTTATAGGCCATTCAGGTTTGTCGGGAGCTTTTGCATATTACATTCCCGATAAAGATGTATATTTGGCAGGCACAGTCAACCAAATTAATAGTCCAGGCACTTCGTATAAAATGCTGATACAGATTGTAAATAGTATAAATTCTACTCCAAAATAGATATTAAACCACAAAAGGACACAAAAGATGTACAAAAGAATTTAATCTAAATTTAAAACTACACAAAAGTAAATTTTCAATGTAGAAAATTTTCGCTTTAGTTTCCTTTTGTTCTCTTTTGTGGTTCGACTCTTACAATAAATTTTGTTTATTATTTATTTGGTAAAATAGAACAAGTTTTAAAAATATGATAAAAGTATTGATAATAGAAGATGAGCAACCGGCAGCTAAACGCTTGGAAAAAATGCTGTTTGAAATTTCGTCCGATTTCGAAATTATTCAGCGTTGCGATAGCATTGAAACGAGCGTACAGTATTTCAAAGGCGGTATTCAGCCAGATTTGGTAATGCTTGATATTCAGTTGGGCGACGGGCTGAGTTTCGATATCTTTAAGCAAGTGGAAATAGCTTGTCCGGTGATTTTTACCACCGCTTACGACGAATACGCCATCAAAGCATTTGAATTGAACAGCATCGATTATTTGCTAAAACCCATTAACAAAGAAAAACTGGAACGAAGCATCGATAAGTTCAAAAAACTGCAACAACAAGCCGTTCCGACAGATTGGAAAATGCTGGCTTCATTGCTCGAAAAAGAAAAGCGCGATTACAAACAGCGCTTTCTTGTGTATGTTGGTGAGCATTTGCATTCGGTTCAAACTGCCGACATTGCCTATTTCTATTCCGTCGAAAAATCAACTTTTCTAACCACCAAATCAGGTAAAAGTTACCCGCTGGATTTCTCATTAGATAAATTAGAATCGATGCTTTCGCCAACCGACTTTTTCAGAATTAACCGCAATTATCTTATTGAATTCAAGTCCATTAAAAAAATAAGTATTTTGTCGAAAAGCCGCATTAAATTACAATTAGACCCTTTGCCCACCGACGAAATATTGGTTAGCACCGCTCGTACACATGAGTTCAGGGAGTGGTTGGATAGGTAAAAAATTAAAATTTAAAAAGCCATGAAACACGATTGGAAAAAGAACGACAAGCAGTTTTATCTGCCTAAAAACAAACCGGAAATCGTTACTGTTCCAAAATTCAATTTCTTCACCATCGAAGGAAAAGGAAATCCGAACGATGACTTTTTTGCAGACTACATTGGTGTATTGTATTCACTTTCGTATGCTATTAAAATGAGTCCCAAACAGGGTTTTGCACCTCAAAATTATGAAGAATATACCGTTTTCCCACTCGAAGGTGTTTGGGATATTGAGGAAGAAGCAAAAAAGAATTATAAAGGCTTATTGGATAAAAATGCGCTGATTTTTAAGCTTATGATGCGGCAACCGGACTTTGTTACAGCTGAATTCGCTCAGGAAGCAATTACTCGTACCAAAAAGAAAAAGCCAAATCCACTACTCGACAAAGTAAAGTTTGAGGCTATAGAAGACGGACTCTGTGTGCAAATGCTTCACGAAGGCAGTTACGATAGCGAACCAGCCAGTTTCCTGAAAATGCAAGAATTTGCCGATGCAAATCAACTGAAAAGAATAGGACACATTCATCGCGAGATCTATTTATCGGATGCCAGAAAAGTTGCTCCTGAAAAATTGAAGACTGTATTGCGGTTTTGGGTTGAATAATTGTATTTTTGTAGAAAAAATGTATCTGGAATGAAAAAAGCAATCGTAATTGGCGCCTCTTCAGGTATTGGACGTGAAACAGCCAAACTCCTACTCAAAAACGGCTATAAAGTAGGAGTAACAGGTCGTAGAATTAATTTATTGACCGATTTGCAGCATGAGTTTGGCCAGCTGTGCGTGGCTAAACAAATGGATATTACCCTTTTTGAAAATACTATTTCGACCTTAACAGCGCTTGTTCAGGAGCTTGGTGGACTCGATTTATTGATACTCAGTTCGGGAACCGGAGAAATAAATAAGGAGTTGAATTTTGACATTGAACAAGCAACTTGCCAAACCAATGTGTTGGGTTTTACCAATATTATAGATTGGACAATGAATTATTTTATTGCACAGCAAAGTGGTCATTTAGTGGCAATTAGTTCTATTGCCGGATTGCGTGGCAACAAAGATGCGCCAGCCTATAATGCTTCTAAAGCTTATCAGATAAACTATATCGAAGGATTGCGTCAAAAAGCTTGCTCACTGAAACTGCCCATTACTATAACCGACATTCGCCCCGGATTTGTGGATACCGATATGGCAAAAGGCGATGGAAAGTTTTGGGTAGCAACAACAGAAAAAGCT
>CAIWIS010000032.1 GCA_903912795.1 uncultured Bacteroidales bacterium | reverse complement strand
GGCAAACTTGGATAAAATCTTATCACTATCTCAATACCAGCAGTTTAAACTATTCATTTTTCAAATCGCTGCAAAATTAATAAATTAATGCTTAATTAATGAAGTATAGCTTCATTAATTAAGCATTTTTAGTAAGCAAGGTTCAAATCTTGCTTTTTTTTTCAAAAAAATGAAGTTTTATCTATTTGGATTTATTGTAAATCATTTGACAAACTTTATCCATTGCTTTAAAAGTGGCAATGTCAAAATTTGAAGCGCGGCTAATACTTGTTAAAGTGACAACAGCGTTATATAGAATCTCGTTGTTCTGACGTTTGATGCGCTCAACGAAGTTTATGTTATTGCTCCGGTTTGGAGAATCTGAAACAATTATTTCTTCTGTATCAAAATCTACCGCAAATAGCTTGTTCTTATTCATTTATTTTTCGTTTTAAAATAATTATTGATGTAAATGGCAGCGTCCATTCAAATTTGTTGTCGTATTTCTACATCTCGTTCCTTTTTTTGTCTTTCCAATGCATTGTTTCGAAGTAGTTGAATTCTTTTTTGTTGTGGCAACAGAATCATCACAACAATTACTACCTACTTTCTTATTATGCACTTTACAATAGCAACTATTTGATTTACTTCGATTGCATTTTTGACAAAGTAATTGTATGTTAGATGCATCATTGCTTCCACCACAAGAATATGGAGTAATATGATCATATTCCAGGTCTTGCGAACTGCCACAGCATCGACATACACCACCATCGCGTGAATAAACAATCTTTTTTGTTGTTTCTGAAATATGCCTGCTTTGTGAAAAACTACAAATACTAAATACAAGCAGTAATACGATAAAATATAATTTTTTCATTCTAATACTTCAGTTTTGTGATAAAAATTAAATATGTTTTATGTACATCATCCGAACCAATAGTTTTTTCTTTCGATTTGACATGAATATTATTTCTTTTCTTTTATTTAAGGCAGTTAACGAGCAAAACTTTCAAAAACGAATTCATTTTGTAGCTTTTATCCATTCTCTTACAATTTCAGTTAGGTTCGCCTTACTGTTTTCTATGTCTTCCATATTTTTAAAAGTAGCAATTGCTCTGTCGTTTTCTTTCCAAATAAGCAGTTTAAATTTATCCTCTATTAATGAGTTCTTGGGTTGTTCTTGTTTTTTTGCACCTCTATGAAAAATGAGTTGTACTTGTTTCGTAGGCGGCTGAATTCTCATTGTAATTCTGTCTTCGTTGTCAAAACAATAATTTGGTCCATTCCATTTTATATTTTCTATCAAGTTTTTGTCTGCTGAAAGTACACAAATTCGTAATTGTTCAATTTCATCTCTAAACGGGTGATTTAGCTCGTTTAAAAAGTCTGTTACTTCTTTATTGATATTAATTAATTGCATTGCCATTTATTTACTTATAAAATATTTATTTACCTGTTTTAAAACGCCAACCTATTCGATATTCCATGCAAAAAAAGGGCAAACTCATTTGAAATGAACTTTGCAAACCAAATTTAGAAATATAGCTAATTCCTATTGGTAATTCAGGAAAGTATTTAACTAACCATTTCGGCTCGTGAAAATCAAGAATTCTTTCTTCATCGTTCATATATTTCATTCGGGTAAAAAATAAACCTATATTTGGAGAAAAACCACTTTTACTATACTTGTTTGCTAACCAATATTTTCCACCAATTGAAAATAGAGAAGCAGCTGGATAATAATTAGTTAACATACGTCTATGGTTGAATTCTGCGCTAATATTGGGTGTAAACATATAATCAATGCTACCATTCAACAAAATACCATACAAGAAGAAATTTGCACCAACATCTATCCCCAAAGGAAATACATTTCTAGGGCTTCGTGAACTTAACAGGTCAACATCTCCATTATTATAATGAATAGTCCTAATTCGTCCTAATTTCATATTATTGGTGCTTTCTACATTGTTAATGCTATCAGTTCTATATTTTATTTTAGTGTCACTTTTTTCAATTATATATGCATGTATAACTTTCCTGTTTTTCAGCGTAATGGTATCACTGGCATTCAAATTAAAACAGAATATTGCCGTAGAGATTATAAGCAAATTATTTTTCATGGGTTATTTTATTTCAGTTTTGTAAAATGTTTCTTATTC
>CAIWIS010000031.1 GCA_903912795.1 uncultured Bacteroidales bacterium | reverse complement strand
GATGGGTGCAATCCTTTTTTAAGTAAGTAGGCTATTTTGTAAGTTAATACGCGCGTTTTACCCGACCCAGCTCCGGCAATAACCAGCGATGCACCATCAATATATTCAACAGCTTTACGCTGGTTTTCATTCAGTTCGTTTAAAAATTCCATTTAATTGTTGGTTTGAGCACAAACAGAGTATTCTAATATTTCAAGCTGTAAGTATTGGAAATTAGCACCTAATTATTTAAAATGCAAATATACAAAACTTCTTTCTGATGGAATAACAGTACATGCTACTTTTCGCCTTTTCTGTCAAAACTCCTATCAAAATACAGTAGTTGATAATTGATGGCATTTGTCCAATACTGCCAATTATGTGAGCCTGGGCGTTCGGTATAATCGTGGTCAATTTTGAGTTCCATTAATCTACGATGTAAGTTTGCATTTATTTGATAAAAAAAATCGCTGACACCACATTCAATTACAAGATTCAATTCTTTGTTTTGTAAGGCGCTAACCATATTTATTACCGAACGATTGTTCCATTCCTCAGGATTTTTATCGATGGAACCTATTCGCTTTGTAATATCATAACTTTTTGTCGATGTTCTCAAATCTACACCGCCGCTCATACTGCCGGCGCTTGCAAATAAATCTTTGTTGCGTATAGCCAAATAAAGTGCGCCATGTCCGCCCATGCTTAAACCTGTAATGGCACGTGCTTTACGGTTTGGAATAGTGGCATAATGTGAATCAATATATGGCAATAACTCCCTGGTAATGTGTGTCTCGTATTGAATACTAGAGTCGATTGGGCTATCGAAATACCATGAGTTATAACCACCATCCGGACAAACCAATATCAGTTGGTGCTTGGTTGCCAGCGCTTTAATAGTTGGTACTGTATTTATCCATTTTGCATAATTATCGCTATATCCGTGAAGCAAATATACCACCGGATAATGCTTGCTCTTGGAGTATTTTTCGGGCAATACTACCACCGATTTTACTTCTTTTTTCATTTTAGCCGAGAATAAAGCAATGGTGTCGACCTGTTGGCGTGAAAAACCAAACTGCATTACTAGCAATAGAATCAATACTAAATTTAATCGTTTCATAAGTAAATGTTCAAATATAATATACCATTTTTTTAAAGACGAAAGTAACTCTACATCCCCTTTAGGGGCTTGGGGCGGCAAAAATTAATGTTATAACTGCCCCTAAATCCCCTAAAGGGGACTTGAAGTTACAATTGATTTGTGAAATTATTATTTTTTACAAATGCGACATTATTTATTTCCTATTTCATAAATTTTATTTTTAAATAAAGAAGCTAACAAACAATGCAATATTAAGCAATGTAACGATAGCTCCTAATGTGAATAGTACAATTTTGGAAGCGGTGGAATTGACGTATTTACCCATCACTTTTTTGGACGAAGTAAGGTAAATTTGCATAAAAATGGTAAATGGCAATTGGATGCTTAATAACATTTGAGATAGTATAAGTCCCTGAAATGGGTTGCTAATAAGCATAATAGCTCCAAGTGCAATAAGTAGCGACAAGGCTACACCTATGCGTGAGTGATTATCTTTTATGTCGTATGGTTCTTTGTACATGCCGGCAAAAATACTGCCAGCTGCCATGCCCGAAGTTATGGTTGATGCTAATCCCGAAAAGAGCAAAGCTACAGCAAAAACAACAGCTGCATTATTGCCCAACAAAGGCACCAATAAATGATTGGCTTGCTGAAGTTCCGAAACAGGTGTTTTGGTTTTGAAAAATGTGGCTGCCGCCAATAAAATCATAGCACTATTTATTGCCCAACCTATAAGCATGGATACCAAGGTATCCAAAAATTCATAGCGTAACTGTTTTTTTATAATTTTCTCGTCCTGCAAATTCCACTGCCGGCTTTGGATTACTTCGGAATGTAAAAACAAATTGTGAGGCATAACTACTGCACCTAACACACTCATAATTACGATCATGGAGCCTGGTGGAAATTGGGGAGTAACCCAACCCGAAATGGCACCATTCCAATCAATGTTGACCAACGAAAGTTCGTACAAAAACGATAAGCCAATAACCGAAACAAATGCAATAATCCATTTTTCGATAATTCGGTACGAGTTGGTATAGAGCATTACAAATACAAAAAGCGTAACGAGGACAGCTGCAGCTCGTATTGGTATATCAAATAGCATATTAAGTGCTATAGCTCCACCAAGTATTTCTGCGAGTGAAGTGGAGATTGATGCCATCATGGCCGACGACAAAAGTACTTTGGAATAACGCGGCTTTAAATGTATAGCAGCAGCTTCGGATAGGCAAAGCCCTGTGGCAATGCCAAGGTGAGCCACATTGTGTTGCAAAAATATCAACATTATGGTTGACAGTGTAACCATCCACAGCAAGGCGTAACCAAAATCGGCACCGGCGGCCAAGTTGGATGCCCAGTTTCCTGGATCAATAAACCCTACTGTTACTAATAAACCAGGACCTATATATTTAAAAATATCCAATGCACCGTGTTTTGGTTTATAGGATTTATTATCAACGTTTTTAAATAATTTGAACATGATTAGTTGTTTAATTCATTTTGAGCCATTTGTGATTTTATAAATTCAAAAATCTGCTCTTCGTTAGCAGGATGAAACCAATGAATTTCTTTGTCGCGATTAAACCACGTGAGTTGCCGCTTAGCATATCGACGCGAATTTTGTTGAATCATATTCACCGCAAAGTCAAGCGGCCATTTGCCTTGCATATATTCAAATAACTCCTTGTATCCTACTGTATTTAATGTATTTAAATGTTTGAATTCAAAAAACTGTTGCGCTTCGGCAATTAATCCATCGGCAATCATTAGCTGCACGCGTGCATTAATCCGTTCGTACAGCTCAGGTCTAGGTCTGTTTAAACCAAGTTTCAGAATGTTGAATGGTCGTTCTTTTCGTATGCCAGTTCGCACCTCCGAATAGGGTTTGCCAATAATACTGCAAATTTCCAAGGCGTGTAGTATTCGTTTGGGGTTTAAAATGTCCACTTCGGCAAAATGAACAGGGTCAAGTCGTTTCAATTCATTCTGAACAAATTCAAGCCCTTTTTGTTCGTATTCGTTCAGCCAAAATGCGCGTGTAGCTTCATCCACATTGGGTATGTCGTCAATGCCATTGCAAACGGCATCAATATACATCATGGAACCACCAACAAGCATTACCACATCATTTGTTTTGAATAGTTTTGGGAGCAATTCCATTACATCGGCTTCGTACTGACCAGCGTTGTAGGTGTCGTGGATAGAATGTGAGCCAATAAAATAATGCGTTGCTCGGCTCAATTCCTGCTCGGTAGGGGCGGCAGTTCCAATTTTCAGTTCGCGGTAAAACTGACGGGAGTCCGACGACACAATAGGACATGCAAAATGCTCAGCCAATTGTAGACTAATTTCGGTTTTTCCAACTCCCGTAGGGCCAAGAACTACCAAAAGTGTTTTGTTTGTAGCATTTTGCATGGTAAAAAAATTGAATATTTCAAACTAAAAAAGACAGAAAATACCGCACTGCTACTTCCTGTCTTCTTTTAATATTTTGGTGTGAACGATTATAATTTCGAATCGTCGGCAAATAAAGTGCTGTCGTCGAAATTCATATCGCCAAATCCTTCTTCGTCTAACTCATCGATATTGAAATCTTCGTCGCCATAAAAATTCTCGTCTAAGTTTAATTTTGGAGCAACCGTAATTGCCTCTTCGGCCATAATTTGCTGTGGAGCTTTTCCTTCTGTCGAAACCACTTCTGGTTTTGATACTGATTTACCTGGGATAATTTCGGTAAGTTCAATAAAGAATGCTCTGTCCGAAATCATATCAAAAACGTATAGCAACTTCTGTTTCTCGTCATCCAGTAATTCCTCTAGTTTGGTTTTGTCCATTACCAAATTATCGTATTCCGAGCTCGAATCCATTTCAATGAGCGTAACTTCTTGTTCTTTTTCCCATTCGTCGGAACAGATAAAAAACGAGGTCATTTGATTTTTATCGTATTTTACCGATTCGAGAATCGTGTTGTGAAGGTCGAAAAAAGTTGCCTCGGGATCGATTTTAATAACTCTGACAAAATTGTCAACTTCATCAGATAATACAGTAAATTTATAAATCATATAATTTGCTTTTTATTTGAATGTAAAATTACAAAATATTTTTAAAACAAACATCTTTTTTGGATCAAAAATAATAAAAATATTGGCAATGCATACTGAAATATTTCGACATTTGCAACACTAAATTCACATTTATCTCGTGTTTTGATTAGCTCTATTCGATGTGTTTATTGGTTTGTTTTGACCCGATTTGGAAGTGTTTTGTCCTTCATTACTGGTGTCGTTATCAGGCGAGCCGGCTCCCATAAGCGAGCTTGTTCCAATTTTCACACGTGTTTCTTTTGGAACAGTTAATAGTACATCGCTGCTATTGGTAGGGCGTTGCTTATCGAGCCAAAAAAAGTTTTTCAAATATAATTCGCCGCCTTTGAGTTGACCTATAGGATACATCACACCGCTTGTAGCCGCTGTCATTACTATCTTGTCCGCTTTTTTGTTTTTCAAATACATCACCACATAGCTGCTTTCGGTTTTATTTAGCCCTATCAGGGTGGAGTCGGCCTCATCACGTGGGTAATATATGGTTTCGGCATTGCCATTTACATGCACTCTTTTGAGTTCACCGCTATCAACGTGCGCTATTATTTCCTTGCCCGATAGTTGATTGTAAAATAGCGAATCTTCTTTTTGAATAGCGATGGCCGATTGCTGAATATGAATACGTTCTACTTTTTGGTTTTTTGTAAATGCTTGAATAAGATCGCCCGACAACTGATTTTTTTCAGCCCAAAGCACTGGTTCACCTTTCATATTGATTATCGAATCGCGTGCCGAAAAAAACAAGGTGTCGCATATCCCCTGAACATCGCTGCGATACAATCGCACATTCATAATGCCTTTGGCTACATCGAAAATTGAATCTTTAAACGTGCGAAGCGTGTCGGCATGTACCCACATGGTGTCCTTAGTCGACCAGTCGACCAACAAAGCCGAGTCGGTAGCCAACCCAGCTTCGGTGAGTTCGTTATAAAAAACATAATCGCCATAAAGCGTCGATTTTTGAACTGAATCAGTCATTACTACATTTACAAAAGCCTCGCCGTATTTTTTGGCTTTATCGTAAAAAACGGTATCGCCTACAATTGTTTTGCCATCTTTGTGCACTACCAATGAGCGATTAAGGAGCATCATGCGTTCGGTAGATGTATTGTACCAGCCTTTGTTGGAATAAATGTCGGTTTCGTTTTGATAAATAATATGTGTTGGACCTACAATATTCGATACATTGGTTTTTGTATTGTATTGCAATGTATCCGAAGTCATAGTGTAGTTTTTGTTTGTAAGCAAAACTTTATTTCGAAATAAAGCATCGCTGGTGCTTGTATTGTATTGTCCCCAAACCGAAGTAAGCGTGTTTTCAGGGTCTACAATTTTGCCTCCCGTATAGTAATAAGCCAAATTTGTATTTCGGTCGAAATTTAAACTATCCGTTGTAAGTGTGGTTTTTTTATTCACCATTTTGGCATTGCGGCGTAGTTTAGCCAATTTTAAATTGCCATCGTAATACAAAAAATCGCCATACACAAAGAGCGTATCTCCTTGAACTATACGTACATTGCTGAATGCATCGAGCGAGTTGGCTTTTTCGTAAAAATATGCGCTGTCGCAATAAAGATAAGCGTTATCGTGTTTAAAACGCACATTGCCTTTTAATATTTTCAGGTCTGGATTTGTAAATTGATCATAGGCTAGTGTTTCGGTGTTCTCGAGGTATACAAGCGTTGCTTGTTTATTATTAAGAGGGTTTACAATAGGCGCTAAGGGCTTTTTCGAAAACACAAATGGCGTTTTTTTACGTGGCTTCGAAGTGGTTGTGTTAGCTTTGTTTTGTTTAACTTGTTGGTTGTTAAGTATTTCTTTGCGCAATTGACCAGGACGTACTTGGGCAGTCAAAATTGCAAAAAACAAACAAAGCACACCGCTAAAAACGATGTACTTTAGTTGAGGTAAAGCTTTTAAATGGATTCCCATTTTCAAAAAAAAATATCTTTAATTCCTAACTCGTAATTCCTAACTCCAAATTACTTCTTAATCCATCCTGGATATTGAAATTCGCATTTTTGCCAAGCTGGATCAATGCTGATATACGTTTCTTTTTGCTTTTTCACAATCCAATTGGTAATAAATTCTTCTTTTTTCTTTCCTTCGTAATAGCTCCTTAGCATTTGATAATCGTCAATTAAGTTGGCTTTGTGACTAGCCGTTTTCGATTTTACTTTTACCACTGCTACTACTTCTTTGTTGGTTTTAGGGTTTATCATCGAAAAAGGTTTCGATAGTTCACCCACATTCATGCCATAAACCACTTTTGCCACTTCTTGCGGCAAGTCCTGATACTCAAATTTTGATGTTCCTGATTTTTCGTTCAACATAAGTCCAGCATTCATAGCCGTATTTTTATCTTGCGAATAATAGATTACAGCTTGTTCAAAAGTTGTTTTCGAATTACGAACAAGGTCGGCTATGGAATCCAAGCGTTGAATGGCTTTTGTTTTGTCGGAAAGCGAAATGCGAGGCTTCAATAAAATATGGCGGCAATTAAGACGATCGCCACGTTTTTCGATAAGCTGAATGATATGGTAACCAAATTCGCTCTGCACCACACGCGATACTTTTTTAGGATCGGTAAGGTTAAAAGCTACGGTTGCAAATTCAGGTACAAGTTGCCCACGACCCATAAATCCTAGCTCGCCACCACGTTTAGCACTTTCGGTATCCTCGGAATACAAGCGGGCCAAAACCGAAAAATCAGTTGTGCCTTTGTTAGCACGTTCGGTGTAATCGCGTAAGCGTTCTTTAATGCGGTTCGTTTCTTCGATAGGCACAGGAGGTTCAAAACTAATAATTTGCAATTCCACTTGTGCTGGCACATTGGGTATACTGTCGGTATTTAAGTTGTTAAAATAGCGGCGAACATCGGCAGGAGTGGATTTAATATTGCCCACCAATTTTTGCTGCATCTGCTGAATTATCATTTGCTCACGTATGCTATTTCGTAAATCTTCGCGCAAATCAGTTGTTTTTTTATTAAAATATTCTTCCATTTTTTCTTTGGAGCCAATTTGCGAAATGAAAAAACTTAATCTGTTTTCCACCTGATTCATCACATTGCTTTCGCTAACTTCAATACTGTCAAGCACGGCTTGGTGTAGAAAAAGTTTGTTTATTGCAATTTGCTCTGGAATAACACAATAAGGATCGCCTTGCAGTGGTGTGCCTTCGTATTGTGCACGCAAGCGTTGCTCTTCCACTTCCGAACGAAGTATCGATTCGTCGCCTACAATCCATATTACTTCGTCGATAATGTTGGATTGACTAAATGAATTTGTTGTAAATAACAGCAGTGTAATGGCAGATAATAAAATTTTCTTGTTCATAATTTATTCTTATTCAGCTTAATGCCGATTTATTATTTTTTATTGAAAAAAGTTACCGTTTCGTTTTTTATTGCGTCGTTGTAAATGTCACTTTCGAAATTAGTTATAAAATCGGCTTTTAATTTATTCATTATTAAGTCAATGATTTTCGGTTTGGCCATGTCGTAAGGCTCCGTTTGCCCAATCAATCGCGATGCTTTAATATTTAAAAAATAGTGCTTCGTACTATCGCTCAATTCCACAAACCTACGACCTGATAAATACGAAGTTTGGTCTTCGAGTTGCAAAGGTAGTTTTTTCTGTATGGTCGAAAACGAAATCCATTTGTCGACGAAATAATCAACGCTTATAGCATGTTGCATACTATATTTATCAATATTTTCCAAAGCTTTTGTGTTGCCAGATTGTACCCAATTACGAACATTGGCCAGTTGAGGTGCATTAGCAGGTGTTATAAGTAAAATGCCTTGAATCACATTTTCCTTCAATACCAATTGGTTTTTGTATTTTTCGTAAAACGCTTTTACATCTTCCTCGTTTGGCTCTTTGGGGAGTCGCTCTTGCAATAATTTTTGTTGATATTGATGAATTATCAATGATTTCTTGTAATCTTCGAGCAATTGATCAATTTCAGCTTTGTTGCTAATATTCCGCTTAGCATTTTCGTAAAGTAGCACATCAGTTACCCATTTTCGGATATAACTTTCGGCAATTTCGGCACTGTCTTTTTTATTTACATTAGGTGGAATAATTTCTTGTATTTGATCCAGATACAAAAACTTACCTTCCACCTCAAGCAATTGCTGCCTAGCGGTTTCCGTTGTTTTGTTTTGGCATGCAAACAAAGTAAAACTAACGGTACAAATAAGTAGGAAAGTTCTGAAATTCATATATTAAGCAAAGATAATATAGGTTTTGTATATTCTATGCTAATTTACAAATAATAAATCAGAATAAAGGTTTTTTAAGTGAGGTCATAAAATCAAACCCAAACCCAAACTGAGTGCAAACAAAAGCGTACCCATGGCCAATTTACCTAATTCGGGATACAATTCAATGGCATTTTTATAGGTAAATACTTTTTTAAGGTTGAGTGCTAAAATTGGGAACGAAATCAAGAATAACCATTGCCATGGCGATGTGTAATAGCTTATAGTAAATACAACAGCTAGCAATGCAGCACCACCCACCAGGAACAATTGGTAAAACTTTGCATTTTTGGTGCCCATGGCCACAACTATGGTGTGTTTGCCGGCATTTTTATCCGCTTCGTAGTCGCGCAAGTTATTCATATTGAGTACTCCGGTGCTAAGTAAACCCATGGCCGAAGCGGGTAGGAGTAAAGCCCAATTGAACGATTGAGTGTGTAGAAAATAGGTTCCAATTACGCCTACTAAACCAAAGAAAATAAAAACAAAAATATCGCCTAACCCACGATAGCCATAAGGGTTTTTACCTACCGTATATTTTATAGCCGCTACTATAGAGGCTATGCCCAAAAATCCAAAAATTAGAATATTCGTAATGTCGATTCCGGCCGTTCCTACCAGAATTAGTATTAATCCTACAATGGCTGTAATAATGCCAATAATAATTATGCCGTGCAACATGGTTTTAGCTGAAATATTGCCTGATTGAACCATGCGTTTTGGGCCAATGCGCTCGGTGGTGTCCTTGCCATTCACAAAATCGCCATAATCGTTTGCCAAGTTCGACATTATTTGCAATAGGATAGTGGTAGCAGCAGCTAAACCAAAAACCGACCACCTAAATTTATCGGCTCCGGCAGCCAGAGCCGAGCCCATAATGGTATTGGACAATGCCAAAGGCAAAGTCTTTAGTCGGAATGCAGCTATCCACCATTTGAAAGTATTTTTGGTGCTCGTATCTTCTGAATTGGTGTTTGTTTTTTGCATATTATTTCTATGAAATTGAGTTACAAAGATAATATTGTTTATGCATTCGGTATTTCGGTTTTTGTTAAAGTATACTCTTTTTTTCTTGATATATTGTTTTGTGTTGTTTTCCAGATGTTTAGCTATTCCGGCGCTTTTTGTGTTTATTGTTGATAAGTTTTTTGTAATATCTAGGTTAAATAAAGTTAAATTCGCTAAAGCTTGTTGTTAATCGAGCTATTTGATAGGTTAGTTCCATTGTTTAATGCTTTAAATACTTATCTTTGCAAAAAAAACTTAATACACTGCTATACGTAGTGACTAATGTCATGGGTATTAGCAGTGATAGTTATTTGTTGCATTTTTGCTTTTTTCATGATAAGAATAGTGTATGTATTTTAAACCTATTATATCGTTCGCCAATTTTACTAGAAGTAAATCCAAAATAGCTGTGTTATTGCTTGCAATAGTGCTCAATGTCTCTGTTTTTGCTGTAAATGAAACGCGAACTGTTGGAAATGTAGGTGCAAATTATGCTACTCTTAAAGCTGCTTTCGATGCCATTAATGCTGGAACATTAACGGGGAATGTTACTCTCCGAATTATTGCAAATACAACCGAAACATCCACAGCTGTTTTAAATGCCAGTGGAACAGGAAGTTCCAATTTTTCTACACTCAAAATATTTCCCACCATATCTGGTCTTTCCATAAGCGGAAACCTAGCTGCGCCAATTATCGATTTAGATGGAGCCGATAATGTTAGCATTGATGGACGTGTATTGGGTGGAGGGTCTTCCAAATCGCTTGTTATTTCAAATACTAGCACCTCGGCTGTGTCGGGCACGTCAACTATTCGCTTTTTGAACGATGCAGTTTTAAACACTATTCAGTATTGTGTTATTAAAGGTTCGGCTACCAATAATACTACTGGCGTTTTGTTTTTATCAACAAGTACACTGTCAACCGGAAACGACAATAATACCATTTCGATTAACGACATTACATCATCGGTCGATGCCAATAGACCGATAAATGCAGTTTATTCCGAAGGCAGTCCGAGTAGAGAAAACAGCAATAATACGCTAGCAAATAACAATTTCTACGATTTCTTTAACCGCTCTTTATCTTCTTATGGAATAAATATTTCATCCTATTCTACCGCCTTTATTATTTCAAACAATAGTTTTTTCGAAACGGCTTCGTTTGTTCCTGCATCCAATGCAAATTATACGGTTATCAATGTTAATAATTCAGCAGGGTCGGGTTTCCAAA
Organism: uncultured Bacteroidales bacterium; assembly: GCA_903912795.1. Classification (GTDB taxonomy): domain Bacteria; phylum Bacteroidota; class Bacteroidia; order Bacteroidales; family Paludibacteraceae; genus Paludibacter. Next base: position 2,842 of record CAIWIS010000031.1, on the reverse strand, counting down.
TACAAAATAATTATATTGGAGGAAGTTTTGAGCTATGTTCAGGTTCTGCTTGGACAAAAACCAATGCAGCTATTAATGCATTCATAGGTATTTATTCGGCTGTTGGAACCGATTCTCCTAGCTCCATACAAGGTAATAAGATAAGTAATATGCTTTGGGAAAACAATACAGGAGGTAACTGGATTGGTATTATGGCCCAAGCAGGCGATATAAATATTGGAACTACTTCGGCAAACACTATTGGTGAATCGTCGGGTACAAGTGCCATTGTATACCGACTTACTGTAATGGGTGGTTTAATGTGTGCAATACAGATTAATTCCAACGAAGATGTAACTTGCAACAATAATATAGTTGGATCGCTCACTATCAATAATGCTACCCGTACACTTGGGATATTTAAAAATTCAAGTTTAGGAACAACTATCATAAATTCAAATTTAATTGGTAGTAATAATACAGTTAATAGTATTCAAGTTTCGGCTATTCCTATTGGCTCTACTCAGTTCTTAACAGCCATTCAAGTACAAGGTTTTCAGTCGAACACTGTAAATAGCAATACTATATCCAACCTTGTAGCTTATTCTACAGGAACTGGCTTTGTACGTGGAATCGAAATTTTATCAGGTACAAATACTGTTTCGAACAATACAATTCAACGTATTAAAACAGCTTCGACCAATGCCACATCCTTGTGTGGTTTGTCGTTTACAAATAGTAGTTTCGATAATCTTATTTCGGGCAATAGCATTTCTGATATCGAAAACAACAATACTATATATAATGGTAGTGTTATTGGAATGATATTGCAATGTAGTGGAACCAATGTAGTTACAAAGAATTTTATTCAGGAAATATTTGTATCGACGGCTACAACCAATGCTTCGGTGTATGGAATTAGATCCGAAACTGGAACAGCTACTTACTCAAACAATATAATCCGTTTAGGAGGAAATACACAAACTACCATTTACGGTATGTACGAAAGTGGATCACAAACAGGCAATTTATACCACAATACTTTTTACATCGATGGAAGTCCTACAGTAGGAGCTCGCCGCAGTTATGCTTTGTATAGTGCTACCAATACCAATACCATCGATTACGAAAATAATATATTGGTAAATGCGCGCTCCAATAATGGAGCAACCGGAAATCACTACAGCGCTTATTTTAATTATGCTACTCCAGGTTCACTTACATTAAACTACAATGTGTATTTTGCCAATGGAACAGGTGGTTTTATCGGAAATTTTGCCAATACCAATATTAATACCTTGCCCATAATTAGCTTACAGGATGCTAATAGTTTGAAAATTGACCCTGGCTTTTTAAATGCTGGTGGCAATGGATCAGCCGATTATAAATTGGTTTATACCAAGTTAAATGGTGTGGCTGGAACTGGCGTAGCCGACGATTTTGGAGGCAATGTGCGTTCTGGTGCTCCAACTATTGGTGCTTGGGAGTTTTCGGGCGATAATATGTGGAAAGGGAATGTTAGTACCGACTGGGGAAATGCACTTAACTGGACTTTAGCCGCTATACCTGCTGTTAATAGCGACATAAAATTTGATCCTTATCCATTAAATCATTTGAATTTGGATATTAATCGTACAGTAAATGATATTAGAAATGATCAAGCCACATACCGTTTAAATTTGAATGGAAAACAATTAACCATTTTGGGCGATTTTGTGTTTTCAAACGGAGCTCAGCTCGAAGCTTCGGCAACGGGTTCGCAACTTAACTTTTCGGGTTCAGCCTTACAAACTATCAACGCTGGTAATTTGTATAATAACGAAGCTTTTAATATTCGTGTCAATAATTTTAATAATGTAATTCTGAACGGCACGTTGGTACTCCTAAATCAGCTAAGTAGCGGTGGTGGACGATTGGATGCTGTAACAAATTCTCCTTATGTAATTTATCGGGGTATAGCTTTGCAGAATATCAATATTTCAATCTATTATCAGAATCGGATATTTGATTTGACTATAGATAATGCTGTAGGAGTAAATCTAAATTCGCCTATGGAAATATCGCAAAACCTGACAATAAATACCGGAAAACTCCTTTCTCTCTCGGCCATATCCCGCTTAAAAGTGAATGGTCAGATTGTGAATAATGCTGGTGTCAGTGGATTTGTTTTGCGTTCAACTGTAGCTGGAACTGCATCGCTCATACATAATACCGATAATGTGCCTGCCACTTCCGATCGTTACATTGGTGGATCTGCAGCAGCTTGGCACTTCTTATCGTCGCCCATGAGCAATGCGCCACAGGCGGGAACTTGGAAACCTGCCGGCACTTATGGTGATGGCACTGGCTACGATTTATATGTATGGGATGAACCTACGCATTGTTGGGTATATAACTTAAATGCTTTGGTAGCTCCAACTTGGAATTCTGTTCATCCATCGGCTAATTTTGTGAGTGGCAAAGGTTATTTGTATGCAGTACAGGCGCTTAATACTACCAAGCAATTTGTAGGATTGCTCAATAATGGTGTTGTAAATATTAACTTAACAAACAATGGTACTGGTGTAAACAAAGGATTTAATTTTGTAGGCAATCCATATCCGAGCAGCATCGACTGGAAAGACGATACTGGATTTACGCGTAACATGTTGGTTGACAATGCTGGTGGAAATGATATTTGGGTTTGGAGTAATTCGGCCAATAATTATGGTGTTTACAACTCGGCCGATATTTTAAATACTGGAACCAATGGCGTAACTCGCTATATATCGCCTAATATGGGATTTTTTGTAAAAGCGGCAAGTAATGGCACATTTGCATTTAATAATAATGCGCGAGTTCCCAACGAAGCTGCTAACTGGAT
>CAIWIS010000030.1 GCA_903912795.1 uncultured Bacteroidales bacterium | reverse complement strand
CTTGAAGTAGCCGAGTTTTCGGCAAATTCATTGGTTATGGCTTCGTCAATCGGGCCGCTTAAACCTATGGGCGATGCCGAAATTGAAGAGTTAAGGGTGGCTTTTAATGTGAAATAACTTAATATTAAGGCATAAAAAAATCCGTTTGTTAAATTACAAACGGATTTTTTTATATAATAACCAATGATTTAGAACAAGCTCCAAGCAACGGTTAAACCAGCCATTACGATTGAAACCATACTCATCAATTTGATAAGGATATTCAACGAAGGACCAGAAGTATCTTTGAAAGGATCACCTACAGTATCGCCTGTTACAGCAGCTTTGTGAGCATCCGAACCTTTACCTCCAAAGTTTCCTTCTTCGATATATTTTTTAGCATTATCCCAAGCACCACCTGAATTAGCCATAAATACAGCCAAAATAAATCCGGTAGATACTCCACCTAATAATAAGCCCATTACACCAGCAACTCCAAAAAGAACACCTGTTACAACAGGAATAATAATAGCAAGAAGTGATGGCAATAGCATTTCTTTTTGAGCTCCTTTGGTCGAAATCTCAACACAACGCGCATAATCTGGCTCACCAGTACCTTCAAGAATACCTTTAATTTCGCGGAACTGACGACGAACCTCTTCAACCATGCTTTGAGCAGCACGACCTACAGCGTTCATTGTTAAACCACTAAACAAAAATGCAGCCATCGAACCGATAAAAGCACCAACCAATACCATTGGGTTCATTAAGTCCACTTTAAAATATTGCATCATTTGTGGTATTGTAGCTTGATGAATATCAACGCCAACAGTATCAAGGAAAAGTTGTGCTTTTTCAGGAATACGAGCTAAAGCAATTTTAATTTCTTCCATGTATGAAGCCATCAAAGCCAAAGCAGTTAATGCCGCTGATCCAATAGCAAAACCTTTACCTGTAGCAGCAGTAGTATTTCCTAATGTATCCAAAGCATCGGTACGTTTGCGAACTTCTGCACCTAAACCACTCATTTCGGCATTTCCACCTGCATTATCAGCAATTGGTCCATAAGCATCTGTTGCTAAAGTGATACCAAGAGTTGACAACATACCTACAGCGGCGATAGCAATACCATATAATCCCATGCTGATATTATTCATATCGAAACCGGCAGCAAAAAGGAATGCTAAAATAATGGAAGCACCAACGATAAGAACCGGAAAAGCTGTTGAAATCATACCTGTTCCAATACCCGAAATAATAACAGTAGCAGGACCTGTTTTTGTTGATTCAGCAATGTTTTGTGTTGGTTTATAAGCAGATGAAGTATAGTATTCAGTTACTTTACCAATTCCGATACCACCCACTAAACCAGCTAACATAGCAGCCCATATTCCCAAATAATTAGGTATATCAAGATAATAAAGAATACCCAAAGAGAAAATGGCAATCAAGATTGAACTTACATTCACACCACGACCCAGCGCAGCAAGTAATTGTTTTTGAGAAGCACCTTCTTTTGCTTTAACAAGAAAAATACCAACGATTGATAAAATAATACCAACAGCAGCAATAATCATTGGAGCAATAACACCATTAAACTGTGTTTGAAGACCCATTCCAGCAAATGCAGTAGCACCAAGCGCGGCAGTCGAAAGGATAGCACCACAATAAGATTCGTATAAGTCGGCACCCATACCAGCCACGTCGCCTACGTTATCACCTACATTATCGGCAATAGTTGCAGGGTTACGGGGATCATCTTCAGGAATTCCGGCTTCTACTTTACCTACAAGGTCAGCACCTACGTCGGCAGCTTTGGTAAAAATACCACCACCTACACGAGCAAACAAAGCCTGAGTAGAAGCACCCATACCAAAAGTAAGGGTTGTAGTAGTAATAATAATTAACTTCATTGAAGGATTTGCTTCAATAATTGCATTTGTAGTTGAATCTAATGCACCAATGATGTATTGAAGAGCATAGAACCATACTGAAATGTCCAGCAATCCAAGACCTACAACCACTAAGCCCATTACAGCGCCAGAGCGGAAAGCCAACTGTAATCCATCGTTTAACGAACGCTGAGCAGCATTAGCAGCACGAGCCGAAGCGTAAGTAGCAGTTTTCATGCCGAAGAAACCTGCTAAACCTGAAAAGAAACCGCCAGTAATAAACGCAAATGGCACCCATGGATTTTGAATTTCCAAACCATAAGCCATAATAGCAAAAATAGTTGTAAGAATTACAAAAACAATTGTTACAACTTTGTACTGTTGCTTTAGATAAGCCATTGCACCATCACGCACGTGTTTTGCAATTTTTTTCATTGTATCTGTTCCTTCACT
>CAIWIS010000029.1 GCA_903912795.1 uncultured Bacteroidales bacterium | reverse complement strand
TTATAGGACCTTTAGGCACCGATAAAGATGCACCCATAGGCAACTGGCGAGCACAAGCAAAAGACAGCAGCGCAGTATCGTTGCTCGAAGGCATACAAGCGGCTGTAGGTAACAAAGCTACGATTACTTATGCCGAAGGTTGCAAGTTGGCTATAAACAAAAAGAGTGGTTTTTTTGCTCCTGTAGAGGTGAATACAACAGACCGCAGCGGGTTTGCACAGGCAATACAAACAGCCAAAAATGCCGATGTGGTAATTATGGCACTTGGCGAAACAGCATATATGTCGGGCGAATGTAGGAGCTATGCCGATATTTCGCTCAAAGGATTACAACTCGAATTGTTGCGGGCTATACGCAAAACAGGTAAACCAATTATACTGACCTTGTTTACAGGGCGACCGTTAGTACTTACCGATGTAGTGGAACATACCGATGCTATATTAAACTGTTGGCTATTGGGCTCCGAATCGGGTAATGCCATTGCCGATGTGCTTTTTGGCGATTATAATCCTTCAGCAAAATTGCCGATTTCATTCCCCTATCACGTAGGTCAAATTCCAATTTATTACGAGCAATACAATACCGGTCGACCTTTCAATCCGAGCAATGCAGATTTTAGCACCAAGTACCGCGATATACCAAATACACCACTATTTCCATTTGGGTTTGGGCTATCGTACACCACATTTAGTTACGAAAATATTACACTAAATAAAAATGAAATTGGCATGAATGATTCTGTAAAGGTTTCAGTAAGAATTAAAAACTCGGGACGATTTGATGGCGAAGAGGTTGTTCAGTTGTATATACGCGATTTGGTAGGTAATGGAGTTGCTAGGCCATTACTTCAACTGAAAGGATTTGAGAAAGTGTTGCTCAAAAAGGGTGAAGCCAAAACAATACAATTTATAATCAGACCTACAGATTTATCTTTTTATCGGATAGATAAAACATACGGAACTGAGGCCGGCCAATTTGAAATTGCCATTGGTGGAAGTTCGGAACATTTGACTCTAAAATCCACGTTTGAATTGAAAGATTAAAAAAAATGAATTAACAGAGTTAAAAACTCAACAATATCATCTCAAAACTTCTGTAAAAAGTCCGCTAAATTCACTTCTCTGTCCAGAGTGAGTTTTTGACGTATGCGGTAGCGGTTGGTTTCGATGCTACGTACCGACATGTTGAGCAGGGGAGCCATGTCCTTGGACGAAAGATCCATTTTTATATAGGCACAAATCTTTTTGTCGCTCACGTTAAGCTGCGGATAGGATTCGCCTAATCGTTTGAGGTAGTTTTCGTACACCAAATCGAAATTTTCTTCAAACTTTTTCCAGTTTTTATCCTGATCGATGTTTTGCTTAATGCTGCGCTCCATTTTGGTGAGCCGACTAATAACCATGTTTTTATCGGTGTTTTTTCGAATATCTTCGGAGGCTTTTGCAATGTTGTCCATAATGTCGAGCAACATTTCGTTTTTGCGAATAAGGTTCATGGTGGAGCTGGCCAATTCCTGCGCTTTGTGGCGCAACTCGTGTTGTAGTTGCTGGTTTTTCAGCTCCTTAATCTCCTTCTTTTTGGCTGTATTTTCGGCTTCGAATACTTTTTTCTGTTCCTGAATTTCTAATTCTTTGATTTTTTCCATTTCTAAAGCTCCGAGATTCGAACGGTGATTTATAAAAATATAAATACCAAAAAGCAGGAGAAGAAACAGTATAAGGTAAATACCAAAAGCAATATTTGACTCGTACCATGCAGGGGCAATGTTAAATTCGTAGTTGCAACTCACGGTTCCGGTTTCGAGCATACTGCGTGCTTTAACCCTGAAAATGTATTTACCGCGCGGCAACTGATTGTATTCCTTTATATTATCGGTACTGAAATCGGACCACGACTTGTCGTAACCTTCCAACTGATAGCTATATTCCACCAGTCCTTCGTTGCGGTATTCGGGAGCATTGTACTCAAAGCGCAAGGAGTTATATCGATTCGAAAACTCTTTTTTCTCATTCGGATTGTTGTAAAAATGTCGGTCCTGAGCAGTAGACTCCGAATCGTTGGTAGCCATAATACTGCTAATAAAAACTTTAAAATTAGACTTGACGCTTGCTGGTTTGGATGTGTTTATCCAACTAAAACCATCTTCGGTATTAATAATTAAGCTATTATTGTCCACAAAATTTAAGTGTTCAAATCCGATAATGATTTTTGGTTGTAAAATACGGTAGGTAAGCGAATCCATAGTGTAAGCGCCCGATTGTTGCTTGCGAGCCAAACCCATAAACCGCCCGGACACACACCACACATCGCCGTTGGGGGCAGCATGCAAACGCATATAGCTGGGTGTAGAGCCAAAAAGC
>CAIWIS010000028.1 GCA_903912795.1 uncultured Bacteroidales bacterium | reverse complement strand
CAGATTTTTGGTGGTTTTGCATTACTCAAAGCTATTGAAAAACGCTAAAAACCAAACTACTGTTTTAAAAACCACATAAGGCACATTAGAAAGCGATATTCTAATGTGCCTTATGTGTGTTCATATAAGTTTCTGGTTTTTAAAGACTTCTGGAAATACGCGTTCAATAATACATTTTTTGTAACCATCGGCCAAGGTAATCGTATTATTACTTTGCGAAATAAATTTCACAAATCGTTTATTAATAATTGCCTGACGACTTACCCGTAAGAAGGTGTTTTCGGGCAATTTGTTTTGTAAGGTTTTCAAATTACATCGTACAGTAACCTCAATAAATCCATTTACAAAATGAGCAATAGATTCACGTTTGTTCGACTTAAAATACATTATCTCATCAGGTTCAAAAATCATTTCGCCATTCGCTGTTTGCAGACTTAGTTTTTGAATATTTGAAGTAGACCCCCACAGGAATCCCATCTTCCTGCTTATAATTTTTAAACGAAATCCCATCATATCGGCTTACACCTCCTTTGGTTCCAAACCACATAAATCCATCCCTATCCTGAAAAGCACAAAGAACCTGCATTTGTACCAGTCCGTCGCGTGATGTAAAATAGCGGTATGCATAATTGCGCGAAAGTTTGGGAACTGCAGTGAGGGTAAGCGACAATAACAAAAACAGCCACCCAACCACCCAAGAGGGGAGTTTGAATATGTTATGTCGAAGGAGCATGGTCATTTAATGAAATGCTATTAGATCGCTGTTTTACTTAAAAAATCTTTTAAATGTATGCAATTGATACCCTGAAAGTTACCACCAGCACTGAAACTATCCATCGTAACAACATATTTTGGATAACTATCTTGAATTTTCAGTAAATTGCCAAATTCACGTTCGTGCGTTTTTTCGTCAGTTATCAAATAAGCCGATTGTACATACACTTTTTGTCCTTTTTTAACGCCTACAAAGTCAATTTCCAATTTATCTAACTGACCAACGAATACTTCATATCCCAGTATTTTTAAATGTTGGTAAATTGCATTTTCCATTAATTTGTGTATATCCCTGCTTAAATCAATGTTTTGCTGACAGTTACGAAGTCCCAAATCTTCGAAGTAATATTTTTCACCGATTTCAAATTTCTTTAACCCATTTACATCCGTTCGTTGTACTTTATGAATAATATATGCATTGCTCAATGCTCGCAAATAATTTAAAATAATATTAACCGATATGTCAATGCGTTGCGATTTCAGATATTTATGAATATTATTTGCCGAAAATAAACTCCCTACATTATCAGCAAGATAGGCAATCAATGTCTCCAGAAATGCTACATTTCGTATATTTTCTCTGGAAACTACATCTTTGAGTAAAATGGTTGAAAATACGTTTTTCAAATACTCCAATACATATTCTTCTTCTAATTGCAAGCGCGACAAATAGGGCATGCCACCATATGTTAGGAACAGTTTTAACGAGTTGTCCGAATTTTCGAGTTCGTGAAGTTCTAAAAATTCGGTATAACTAAGGCTGTGAATATAAAACTCAATGTATCTGCCTGACAAATAGGTGGCTAACTCCGACGAAAGCATTTTGGCATTACTTCCAGTACAAGTTATGTCGCATTTATTTTCGGCCTGCAAACTGCGCAAAACATGCTCAAAACCCACAATGTCCTGAATTTCATCGATAAATAAGAAATTTTTTGCTGAGTCCAACAAATTTTCATTTATATATCTAAACAATTCAACTTCCGACTCTATGTGTCTGAATTTTTCAAATTCCTTATTAATATAAATAATGTTTGCGTCCTTGTATTGTGTAGCAACGGCATCCATCAATTGTTTGAGCAAGAAACTTTTGCCCACACGACGTTGTCCCGTAAGCACCTTTATAATACCTTTATCGAAAAAAGGAATTATTTTATCTGAATAAATATGTCTTTCAATTATTTTCATTTTATACTTTATAGTCAATAAGTGATGCAAATATATACATTTTATTGACTATAACCAATAAACTCGCCAATTATTATGTTTGTATTGTGTATAAATCAGTTCCGGCACAGCCACATTAGGACTGTAACCGGAACTGAGGGTGTAAACCTAGCAGAAAAAAATCATTAGTTGAATATATAAATTAACGTGAGTTCGATATAAGAAAATGGTTAGAAAGTTAGCATAATTCAGAGATAATTATTATCTTTATAGTGTTGAAATACAAATAAATAACTAACATTCATCACTATGCTAACCACTAACGAAATTACTGAAATTTTCTATTTATGCGGTGATTTTTCAAAAGAATTTGATAAATCATACAAAAAACATATTTTACAAGTAGATAACGGTAAAAAGACCAGAAATAAGCTTGGAAAGCTCTCTCATAGCGAAGTAATGACTATTCTAATATCCTTTCATTTAGGATGTTATAGAAATTTAAAGCATTACTATTTGTTCTATGTAAGTCAACATTTAAACAAGGAATTTCCTCAATTGGTTTCCTGCAATCGTTTTGTTGAACTACAACAACAGGTCGCTTTCCCGTTAGTGCTATTTTTAAAGCTCTGCAGAATGGGAGAATGCACCGGAATAAGTTTCGTTGATTCAACTACTCTCAAAGCTTGTCATATTAAAAGAGAGAAACAGAATAAAGTATTTTACGGCATTGCCACCAAGGGCAAGAGCACAATTGGCTGGTTCTTCGGTTTTAAGCTACATATTATCATTAATGACAAAGGTGAAATACTTAGTTTTGTCATAACTCAAGGCAATGTAGATGACCGCGAACCACTTAATTATGAGTCATTTATAAAATAAGTCTTTGGAAAGCTATATGCTGATAGAGGATATATTTCCCAAACACTTAGAGATATTCTTTTTGTAGATGGCATTCATTTGGTTACTAAATTGAGAAACAATATGAAAGGTGGTGAAATTCCTTTGCAAGATAAAATAAACCTTCGTAAAAGAGCTGTAATTGAATCGGTTAACGATGAATTGAAAAATATATGTCAGATTGAGCATACCAGACATCGTTCATTTACTAATTTTATTACAAACTTGATTGCAGGCTTACTTGCATATAGCTTTTTACCTAAAAAACCATCTATTAATGCTGAAAGAGTTGACTCACTTCAACTCCAATTATTTTAATTCTTATGTCGAACTCACGTTAAATTAGTTCTATTCATAATACTGATTGTAATTTTCAAAATAATGTGTTAGCTTTGCACTTACAAAATTATCACCAATATGAACTCACGAACATTCACCGAAATAATGCAGCGCTTTGCCGAAATAGAAATCGACGAGCCTTTTGATATGATAGTGGCTATAGCTAATGGCGGGTTGGTGCCAGCAGGCATACTGAATCAACGTTTGCAGCTAGAAGTGAAGGTGTTGCATATCAATTTTAAAGACGAGAACCAACGTCAGCGTTACGATAGTCCGAAGTTGTTGCAGCCAGTTGATTTCGATTTTAAGGATAAAAAAATTCTGTTGGTTGACGACCGCATAAAATCGGGTTCGACCATCGTAGTTGCAAAAGAAATACTGCGTGAGGCCAAGGTGGTAAAAACTTTTGCCGTAAATGGGAATGCCGATTATGCCCTTTTTAATGAGAGTTGCTTTCGGTTTCCGTGGATGGTTTAATGATTTTCATGTCGACAGACAACGGACAACAGAAAGATTTGAAATTAAGAAAATGAGAAATTAAGACCATTCAAATCACAAAGTATATTTTACAATTTCTACTTTTTAAATATTATGCTTCGAAAAATAAGAATTGCTATTTCGCTATTAATTAGCGTATTGCTCACCATTTATATCGTTAATTTTGCAGGTTTATTGCCTTCAAAATTTCATATTTTGGCGCATATTCAGTTGGTGCCTGCTTTGTTGGCTGTGAATATAGCTATACTAATAGGACTCACATTACTTACTTTTGTATTTGGTCGGGTTTATTGCTCTTCTATTTGTCCTTTGGGTGTTTATCAGGATGTTATAACTTGGTTTTCGCGCGTCATAAATCCTAAAAAGCGATTTCGATATCGCAAAGCACTTACGGCCATGCGTTGGTCGTTTTTGGGTGCAACATTTATAGCATTTATCAGTGGTTCAACCTTTTTGTTGGGATTGCTCGATCCGTATAGTGCTTTTTCGCGCATGGCAATTCATGTTTTTAAACCAGCTTATCTAGCAGGAAATAACTTGCTGACTTTGATTTTTACGCATTACGGAAGCGATAGGTTTGCGCATGTTAGCATTTACTTGCTTTCGGTATTTTCGTTGATTATTGCCTTAGTTACTTTGCTTGTAGTGGGATATATGGCTTGGGTAAATGGGCGTATTTATTGTAATTCAATTTGTCCCGTTGGCACTACCTTGGGCTTTTTCAGTCGGTTTTCGCTTTTCAAAATTCGCATCAACGAAAACAATTGTACGTCGTGTGGAGCTTGTGCCCGCAGTTGTAAAGCACAGTGTATAAGTGTAAAGGGACATCAAATTGATGCCAGCCGCTGTATCAACTGTTTCGACTGCTTGGAAGTTTGTAAAGACGATGCCATTGCATTTAGCTATTCGTTTAAATTACCCATCAAAAACCGCAAACAAGTGGTGAATGCCTCACGCCGACGGTTTATGATGGCGGTTGGTGTTACCGGAGTTGCTGCAACTCACCTGTTAGCCCAAAAAGTTCCGGGAGTAAACAGCATCCGTACTGGTCGTAAATTGCCCATTTCGCCTCCTGGGTCATTGAGTGTGAGTCATTTGATGGATAAATGTACATCCTGTCATTTGTGTGTAAGTAAATGTCCTTGCCAAATTATCAAACCATCGTTTCTGGAATATGGCATTGGTGGAATCATGCAGCCCATGCTCACTTTCGAAAACGATTATTGCACGTACGAATGTACAGCGTGCTCCGACGTTTGCCCCACCGGTGCTTTACTTCCTCTATCAATAGAACAAAAAAAACTCAACCAAATGGGTCAGGTTCGTTTTGTAATGGAAAATTGCATTGTATTTACCGATGGTGTTGACTGCGGTCGATGTTACAATCGCTGCCCTACGGAGGCCATACAAATGGTTGATTACAAAAACAACCTATCAATCCCCGAAACCGATAGCAGTTTATGTGTAGGCTGCGGTGGTTGCGAGTATATTTGTCCGGCCGAACCAAACAAAGCCATTTTTGTTGAAGGAATACCGAAACACACCACTATTCGCCCCAAAGCTAAGGAAGTGAAAAAAACGGATGACTTTGGGTTTTAAGTATTTACAACTACTACACACATAACGGAAGCGACAGCGCAACTGTGAACTGGACTGCCGATTTTGTGGATGTTTCGGAAGATGGAACTTTAGGCTACACATACGGAAAATACCTACTGAAAGTACGTCAGGCCAACAATACCACCAAAGAATACAAAGGCACATTCCATACCGTTTGGAAAAAACAAACCGATGGAAGCTGGAAATACGTGTGGGATTAAGGTGGTGATATTCCGTCTCCGAGTGTAACACTTCGCAATGCACGCTGAATATGGCTCTGCCTACGCTCAGTTAAAATAAAAGCTTATCGATAAACCGGCATGTACCACCTGCTTTTAATATTATATTTTAATATGCAAGGCAGGAGCCTTGCTTCTACCACGACATAGCGTAAGACGCTATGCCGAGCCTTTTGACTCCTTTTATTACCTACGTCGAGCAGGGGGTTTTAAGTATTAATTAGCGTAAAAACTCAAAATTATGCAGAAACCAATTTTATTTGCTCTTGCAGCATTGCTCCTGTCGGCATGTGTTCAAAAAATTGATATTGCGGAAGAAAAAGCATCGATTTTACAAACCGAACGGGCATTCGAAAAAATGGCAGCTGACAGCAGCATAGCCTATGCATTCAATGCTTTTGCAGCCGATAGTGCCGTTATAATGCGCGGCAACGACTCTGTTATTCACACCAAAAAAGGCAGTTACAACTTCTACACACACAACGGAAGCGACAGTGCAACTGTGAACTGGAATGCCGATTTTGTGGATGTTTCGGACGATGGAACTTTAGGTTACACGTACGGAAAATACCTGCTGAAAGTACGTCAGGCCGACAATACCACCAAAGAATACAAAGGCACATTCCATACCGTTTGGAAAAAACAAACAGATGGAAGCTGGAAATACGTGTGGGATTAAGGTGGTGATTAATGCCAAATCTGATACATTACCATCACCAAATAGTACTACAAATTTTTAGTGTTTTTTTTGCATTCTTTGGAGGATAATGACATGGTGGCATGCCTTTTTGTCCTAATTCCTCACCTATTGCCAACAATATCTCCGTCTCACCGGATATATGAAATTGCGCACCGTCGTTGGGATTTTTGGAATCCCAACATCCTGTTTTATCAGGATTTGCAATCCGAAATACTTGCAAATCTATTTCCAACACAAAGATAAATATTTATTCTTGAATGTATTGCGGAGTAGCACAACCTTTTGTTCATTTTATGTAAAGTATATCCGATTGGACGGGGGTTAAACATACTCAACAATCTTAAAATTCAATCAATTTAAAATAAGGGTCTTACCACAATTTGCGCAACAATAAACTCACAAAAACTCACTTCAGGGTTTAAAGTTGCTAAAAATTTATTCGCGTCGAATTTGTTTTCGTATTTTTGTGAACTCGCATCTTAAAAATCCAATCTATAAAAATGAAAAAAAATATTTTATTTTTGCTGTTACTATTTATTTTCATAAATCAACTTAAATCGCAAACGTCACTAAAACTTACAGGACTACAAATTGCCAGCAACGAGTTTTACGATTATACAACTAACACTTGTACCACTTCAAGTCAAATTTTAAATAATGCCTTTGATGGAAGTCTGACAACGGTATTTGCAACTTGTGCTACAACAGGCGGTTGGGTTGGACTGGATTTAGGCGAGCCTTATATTATTACGAACGTATCTTACTGCCCACGTTTGGGACAGGCCGGACGAATGGTGCTTGGCGTTTTCGAAGGAGCTAATAAACCTGACTTTGGTGATGCAATTCCACTCTACTTAATCCCTACAGCTCCCAACCAAAACGCACTTACTTCGCAAACTATCAATTGCTCCAAGGGATTTCGGTACATACGCTATATTGGTCCTGCAAGCGCAAAATGCAATGTGTCCGAAATTGAGTTTTACGGCTACAAAGGTGTAGGTGACAATACTGTTATTCCAAAAACTACCAACTTACCTTCGGTCATTATTCATACTACAGCGGCTCAGGATATTGTTGATAAAGAAACATATCTGAAAGGTATAGTATCGGTTATAAACGAGAGTGGAACAAATATTTATACTGATAGCCTCGAAATAAAAGGACGCGGAAATGTGAGCTGGGATTTCCCCAAAAAGCCATACCGCATGAAATTGTTTACAAAAGCCAGTTTATTAGGACTTCCGGCAAAAGAAAAAAACTGGACGCTTATTAATAATTATGGCGACAAAACATTGATGCGCAATTTATTGGCATTTAACATCAGTAAAAATATGGACATTCCATATACACCCGCCGGCACGCCTGTCGATGTTTTTCTAAACGGCGAATACAAAGGAACTTATCAACTTTGCGACCAAATTGAAGTTGCTACTGAGCGTGTTGTGGTTGAAAAAATGAAAATAACAGACATAATAGCTCCTGAAATTACAGGAGGATATTTACTCGAGATGGATGCTTATGCCGATGGCGAATTGGTTTGGTTTTCGTCGGCTCGGAATAAAATTCCGGTTACGATTAAATATCCCAAAGATGATGAAATTGTCGAAAGTCAGAAAGCGTATATCAAATCGCATTTCGAAACAATGGAAACTGCGGTTTTTGCAACGAACTACACCGACAACACCAATGGATTCAGAAAATACATCGACCTTGAAACATTTCTACGACAATTTCTGGTTGGCGAAATAAGTGGGAATACCGATACTTACTGGAGTACTTATATGTACAAAAAAAGAAACGACCCGAAATTCTATTTTGGCCCAGTTTGGGATTTTGATATTGCCTTTGAAAATGATTATCGAACATATCCGATAAACAACTTATCCGATTGGGTGTATGCTACAAAAGGAAGTGCTGCCAATGGAGTGAAAAGTATGATAACTCGAATTTTTTCAGATCCTCAGGTAGTAGTACAGCTCAAAAATTTGTATGCAACTTATCGCAATAACGGAAAATTAAGCGAAGCATCGCTACTACAGGTTATTGATGATTATGCTGCAAAAATTAATCAATCGCAAAAACTCAATTTTACAAAATGGAATATATTAAATAGTCAGGTTCACATGAACCCACAAGCGTTAGGAACGTATGCTGCCGAAGTAAACAGCGTGAAAACGAACATTAGCAATCGTATAAAATGGATGGATAACAAGTTGAATTACACCCCATCGGGCACAAATGATTTTTCGACACCAACTATATATTACAGTAGCGAGAATGGCATTTTACATGTGAGCGGCATTGATGAAACAAAGAATATTCAAATTGTAGATTTGACAGGAATGATTCGATACAACCGAAAAGTGACTGCTGGAACAACATTTGAATTGCAAGCCGGAATTTATATTCTTCGCGTATTTTCGGACAATATGTGTGTATCTACCACAAAATGTTTTGTAAAATAATTTCGAAAAAAGTAAGCGCAAAGCCTAAAACAATTAATTGTCGGGCTTTGCGCTTTTACAAACACTCCGTCTCACCTGATATAGGAAATTGCGCGCCGTCGTTGAGAATTTTTAGTCAGCTTAGCTCGCTCAGTTATGCCGCTTGGTTTTTAAGAATTGCAATTACTCCCGTTGGTCGTGACCGCTGGTTCCCAACTGACCAAGGCTGTTTAGCCTGATGATTTGGCTTGCGAAGGTAAAAATTGGTCGGCATCGTGCGATGATTGCCTTACCAACATTAAAAGAACCCAGCTTTACTTGATGCTTGTACTTGCGAGGGCAAAAAAAAGCAACCATCACTTGCAGATGATTGCTTTTTGATCAAAAACATACAATCATCATGCGATGAAGGGTGTTTTGAGCTCTAAAACTCCCGTGCATCAGTTGATGACGGCTCTAATTAACCTAAAACCCAAGTCAAAACCGTTTAATAAAACGGATGACTTTGGGTTTTAAGCATATTGTTTTGTTATTTCTTTACTTCAAACTTATACACACAAACATGTTTGTAAGTTTCGCCGGCTTTCAATACTGAGTTTGGGAAATTGGCATGGTTTGGTGCATCGGGGTAGTTTTGAGTTTCGAGGGCAATACCTGTGCGATAGTTATGTTTATCGCCGCGTTTGCCGGTATCAACTCCATTCATAAAATTTCCACTGTAAAACTGGATTGCAGGTTGGTCGGTGCTTACTTTCATCACTATTCCGGTAGCAAGCTCGTACACTTCGGCAGCCAACGAAACTTCGCCTTGTTTTTTGTTTAACACAAAATTATGGTCGTAACCTTTGCCGTATTTCAAGGCCAAAAAGTCTGTTTCAATACGCTCTCCTATTACAGTTGCTTTTCTAAAATCGAGTGGAGTACCGGTTAAGTCGGCAATTTCACCGGTTGGTATCAACAACGAATCGGTTGGTGTATATTTATCAGCAAAAATGGTTAGCACATGCGAGTTGGTCGATTGAGCCGATGTTCCATGTAAATTAAAATAACAATGCGATGTTGGATTAAGAATGGTTGTTGAGTCGGTAGTAGCTTCATAATTTATGCTTAATTCGTTGCTTGAGCTAAGGCTATAAATTACTTTGATAGTCAGATTCCCCGGATAACCCTCTTCTCCTGCCGGCGAAAGATAAGTCATTTCGAGCGACTCATCCCCTTTATCATTTTTAAATGGACGTGCATTCCAAACCTTTATAAAAAAGCCACCTGCACCACCATGCAATTGATTTCCATTGTTATTTAAGGTTAATTGATAAGCCTTTCCGTCCAACGAAAATTGTCCTTTACCAATACGGTTGCCATACCGACCTACAATGGGTCCTGCAAAAATATCAGTAGCAGCTAAATATGCTTTGATAGACTCGTATCCCCAAACTACATCCTTGAAATCGCCATCGGAAGCAGGAACCCACAAACTCACAATGCGAGCGCCATAGTTTGTGATTTGAGCCGTCATACCGTTTTCGTTTTTCAAGGTATAAAGTGCTACTTTTTGATCAACAATAGTTGTGTCAAAATTACTTTCAGGCAAAAGCTGAACACTGCTCTTATTGTTGTTGCACGAACTTAGTGTCAATAAAGTAATTAGAATAAATAATGCTGTTTTTTTCATGATTTTTTAATTTATATATCTGCCCCCTAACCCCCTAAAGGGGGAATAGAGTGTGATTAATTACTTCAATAATCATCCCCTTATGTGCCCAAATTTTTAAATTTTGGTAACTCATTTCAAAATTTAGAAACAGTGAGATTGGAAGTTTTTTTAATTTATATAAGTAAATGTTCAAATATAATATACCATTTATTTAAAGACAAAAGTAACTCTACATCCCCTTTAGGGGCTTGGGGCGGCAAAAATTAATGTTATAACTGCCCCTATATCCCCTAAAGGGGACTTGAAGTTACAATTGATTTGTGAAATTATTATTTT
>CAIWIS010000027.1 GCA_903912795.1 uncultured Bacteroidales bacterium | reverse complement strand
TTGTGCGTGTATACCAACTACCGTCAGCAAAACCACAATAACTAACATTAAAAGTTTTCTCATACTTGTTTTGTTATAATTATTTTTAAAATTCAAATCGTAAAAAAATGATTCCCTTTATTTTAAAGGAAAAGGGCGATAAAGGTAGTATTTTTTTTGATATTATGAATAAAAATAGAAAAAATAATTTGATTCAATTAATAATTAATATTTTATAGATTTTAAAATGTTGAGTGGGTTATTGTAAGCACATTTTTTTGTACTTTTGCATTCTTAAAATAATGATAGCCTTTAAGCTATCTGGAGGTTGATAAGATATAAAAAACAAAGTATATGTTCGAATCGTTAAGTGAAAGACTTGAAAGGTCATTTAAAATTCTGAAAGGTGAAGGTAGAATCACCGAAATCAATGTAGCGGAAACGCTCAAAGACGTTCGCAAAGCACTTTTAGATGCCGATGTTAACTATAAAATTGCTAAAACATTTACCGATACTGTAAAGGAAAAAGCGCTGGGACAGAATGTATTAACATCGCTCAAGCCAAGTCAGCTCATGGTGAAAATTGTACACGACGAGTTAGCTGAACTTATGGGTGGACAAAGCGTTGACATTAACCTAAAAGGCAATCCTTCGGTTATTTTAATGTCGGGCTTGCAAGGTTCTGGTAAAACAACTTTCTCGGGTAAATTAGCCAATTATCTTAAAACCAAACGAAACAAAATGCCACTTCTTGTGGCTTGCGACGTTTATCGTCCTGCTGCTATTGAGCAGTTAAAAATTCTTGGTGAGCAATTGAGTATTCCTGTTTATGCCGATTTGGAAAGTAAAAGCCCTGTTGCAATTGCCGAAGCTGCTGTAAAATATGCAAAACTACATGGCAATGATGTTATAATTGTGGATACTGCCGGCCGTTTGGCTGTCGACGAAATGATGATGAACGAGATTGCTGCTATTAAAAAAGCATTACAACCGCAGGAAATTCTGTTCGTAGTTGACTCCATGACTGGTCAGGATGCTGTAAATACGGCTAAGGAATTTAATAACCGACTCAATTTTGATGGTGTTATCCTTACTAAACTCGATGGTGATACGCGTGGTGGTGCTGCACTTTCAATTCGTTCGGTTGTTGACAAACCTATTAAATTTGTTGGTACTGGCGAAAAAATGGATGCGCTGGACGTTTTTTATCCCGAACGTATGGCCGACCGTATTTTGGGAATGGGCGATATTGTTTCGCTTGTTGAACGTGCTCAGGAACAATACGATGAAGAAGAAGCGCGCCGATTGACGAAAAAAATTGCTAAAAATCAGTTCGATTTTAATGATTTTCTTTCGCAAATTGCCCAAATTAAAAAAATGGGAAATATCAAAGATTTGGCTAGTATGATACCCGGAATGGGAAAGGCTTTGAAAGATGTTGAAATTGATGATAATGCATTTAAAGGTATCGAAGCCATTATTCATTCAATGACACCAAAAGAACGTGAAAATCCTTCGGTTTTAAATGGTAGTCGTAAAAATCGTATTGCTAAAGGTAGTGGAACCACTATTGTTGAAGTAAATCGATTGTTAAAGCAATTTGAGCAAACTAGTAAAATGATGCGCATGGCAACTATGCAGAATGGAAAACTTAAAATGGGAAATAGAAGATAATGTACAAAATTATAGACGGTAAAGCCATTTCGGAACAAGTAAAAGCCGAAATAGCAGAAGAAGTAAAAGCGATTATTGCATCAGGTAAACGTGCACCACATTTGGCAGTAATCATTGTGGGTCACGATGGTGGCAGCGAAACGTATGTAGCTCATAAAGTAAAATCGTGTGAGCAAGTTGGTTTTAAATCAACTAAAATCACTTTCGAGGATACGGTAACTGAGACAGAACTACTTGCAAAGATAAATGATTTGAATAATGAT
>CAIWIS010000026.1 GCA_903912795.1 uncultured Bacteroidales bacterium | reverse complement strand
TTTCACCCGAAAAAGATTCACGCATCGAAGACCGTTTACGTATGTTTGAAGAAATTTTTAGCACACTTCGAAATGGGTATAGCAAAACTAATTTACATTATACAACCGCATTATTCTTTCATTTCTTGGGCTCCGTTAAGTTTCTCAATTCATTCCGCTCAGCAACTGCTACTGAAACACAAACACGCGATACCACAGAGGAAGCAATTCATTTTATGCGCGAAAACATATCGAAACGACTTACATTAAATGAAATAGCCACATTTGTCGGTTTATCAACATCTCATTTTACAACAGTATTCAAAGAAAAAACCGGTTATACGCCATTAAACTATTTGATACAACTAAAAACTCAGGAAGCATGCCATTTGTTGGACTTTACAAACTATAAAGTCAATCAAATTAGCCAAATGATTGGATACGATGACCCGTTGTATTTCAGCAGGTTATTTACAAAGATCATGGGAGTAAACCCCAGAACATATCGTGCAAAAAAGAAAGGTTAATTTATACTGTTGGTGTATTATTTTGACTTATCAAGCCTAGGCTATAAATCGTTTTTGATTCGAATTTTTCTGCAGGATTTAGTACAATGGTTGGGAAATGGGAATGATTAGGAGCATCCGCAAAATGCTGTGTTTCCAGACAAAAACCGGCAAATGCATCGTAGCAATTACCATTTTTACCTTTCTCGTTGTTCATATAGCCTGCTGTGTAAAGCTGCAATCCGGGTTCGGTGGTGAGAACTTCAAGTTTCCTGCCCGATTCTTCGTCAACTGCAATGGCTGCTGGAATGGTAATGTCGCCAGATTGTTCTAACACAAAATTGATATTATAACCTTTTTTACAAGCTGAAATATGCTTCCCGATTTGTTTGAAAACACTAAAATCATAAGCCGTATTTAATACCGGCCAAATCTTCCCTGTCGGAATAAAGTCTTTATCAGTTTCGGTATATTTCTGACTGTTAATTTTCAGATTTGTAGAAAGAATATTGCCTTTCCCTTCTCCTTTCAGATTGAAATAGCTGTGGTTCGTCAGATTAATTGGTGTTGGTTTATCTGTTTCGGCCTGATAATGAATAATAAGTTCATTCTTATTGGTAAAAGTGTATGTTACAGTAACATGTAGATTGCCGGGATAATTCTCTTCACCATGAGGACTTAAATAGCTGAGAACAACACCACAATCAGCTTCATTTTCAAAACTTTCGCTATCCCAAACCACTTTATCAAATCCATTTGCTCCTCCATGATTGTGGTTTTCACCATCGTTAAGTGCCAACTGATATTCTTTTCCGTTCAACGAAAATCTGCCATTTTTAATTCGGTTGGCAACACGCCCCACAATGCATCCCATGTAAGCCGGATTATCCAGATAATCCTCAAAGCTATCTTTACCAAGCACGATATCAACGAAATCACCGTTTTTGTCGGGCACCAGCCATGAGGTAATAATTCCGCCGTAATTCGTAATTTTAACCGTCTGATTATTCGCATTTGAAAGAGAAAAAAGAAAGACTTCTTTCCCATTTTTATCAAGCCCCCAATTTATCTTTATAACCCGCATAGTAGTATTATTTGCCAATGCGTACAAGTACACAGCCGTGAGCCTCAACTTGAGCAGTATAGTTGGTTGCAAATTTCCCAACCACTTTTTTAGTCCAAAGATTACGAACCTTCAATTGACCATTCAGCCCTAATTCTTTCCACGAAACAGAAATTTCCTGTGCTTTTCCATCATTCAAATTAAACATGGCCACATATTTTGCACCTGTTCCGGGTTGTTCTGAAACCCATATAACCAATCCATTTTCGTTTCGGAGTTCCCTACGGTGAATGGCTTTTTGGTTTACAGCAATTACTTCGGCATTGGTAATAAGTTTGGTTGTAACAGCATCATTCTCTGGTAAATATCCACCCAATATCAATGGGGATTTAAAAATGCTCCAGAGCGTCATCAAAGTGTATTTTTCGGTATCGGTAAAACGCGAATATTCATCAGTCACTTCGGCAATGGTTTTACCCAGTAACGAAGCAATCCAAGCATCACCGCCTGTTTTGCGTAGTTTACCAATGGGTAGCATATCGGCATCGGGCCAACGACCGGGCTCGTCAAATTTTTCCCATTTGCGCAGCAGTTCAAACTGATGTTTCAGGTATTTCCAACCATCCCAAAAATCGCCCGAAACACGCCATAAGTTTGAGTTTTCGGCCAAATGTTTTGCTTCAGAAATTGGCGATTCGCCTGGTGAGAGACTATATACAATGGCTCTTCCTGAATTGTCGATTGCTTTACGTACTCCTTCTATTTCAGATTTATGGTAGGGATAGGACATATCGTCCACTTTTACAAAATCCACACCCCATGCTGCATATTGCTCGTACACCGAATTGATATATTCCTGCGCTCCGGCTTTAGTCAAATCCACCCCTTTCATTATGGGCGACCATATACAGGTATCCTTGAGATTAGCCACTTCTTTTGCAAAATATCCTGTTCCCTTAATCGGTGTATTATAGGCAACTGCATTCCAGGGAATTCCTCGCTGCACATGAATCCCAAATTTCAACCCTTTGCTATGAATATAATCAGCCAATGCTTTGAACCCAACACCACCTTTTGCAGATGGATATTTTACTGTATCAGGAATTAAACGACCGTATTTATCAAGATTCTGTACTGGTCTATAGGTGTTCGATTTAGCCGTATTTATATCTATAGGGTGATACCAACCGGCATCAATTACCACATACTCCCAACCGTATTTCTTTAGATTAGCAGCCATATAATCGGCAACTGCTTTAATCTGAGTTTCGTTGGCATCCAACCCAAGACAATCCCAACTATTCCATCCCATAGGTGGCGTTGGTGTTAATGAGACTTTAGTTTTTGTTTCATTTTTTGCAATCGCTCCGAGTGTCAGAGATAATGCTGCTAAAACTGTGATTAATTTGGTTTTCATAAATGATTATTTTATTTCGATTGCTATGTTAAGTTTATTCAATAGCACATTGCTATGCCGATGATTGCAAATTGATTTACAAAAGTAACAAAATAACAAAGTCAATAAGTAGTAATTATTGTTGCAAAAGTGGTGGTTTATTGTTTTTCTGGTTTGTTTACCGACATTAAGCAAATGAAAAATCATAGCTGAGCCATAAAATATTCATTATATTTGCAAAAATGAACATTCAAATGTACAATTTATTGATATTAATGTACAATGTATTGAACAAATACGTATCTTTGAACCCGAAATATAAACTATAAGATTATGGAAGAACTATATGAGGATTTTAATCGACTAATAGAAGCTACCAGATTAGACTTTGAACGTTATCTTTATTCCGAGATTGACTGGGAGGATAGGCTTATAAGCATAGTAGGACCACGGGGAACAGGCAAAACAACACTACTTTTACAACACATTAAGAAACAATTTCCTCAGCGTAAAAAAGCTTTGTATATAAGTTTAGACAATATCCGTTTCACAAAAACTGAGTTGAAACCAACAGTACATGAATTTTATACTTTGGGAGGCACACATATATTTATTGATGAAGTCCACCGGTATCCGAATTGGGCTATTGAGATTAAAAATCTTTACGACAGTTATCCTGATTTACATATCGTATTTACAGGGTCATCAATTTTAGAAATTTACAAATCCAATGCTGACTTATCACGAAGGGCTATCACGTATCACCTTCATGGACTATCATTTCGGGAGTTTTTGAAATTGGAAAACAATTATGATGCGCCTATTTTATCTTTAAAAGATGTCATTGAGAATCATATTGAGATTGCTTCGAAAATCTGTTCCGAAATTAAAATTATCCCAGCATTCCGAGCATATCTTGAATATGGTTATTATCCATTTTTCAAAGAAGGTGTAAAACGTTATTCGATGCGATTACGGAATGTAGTGAATGTGATTTTAGAAACTGATTTACCTGCGGTTGAAAAAATTGAATATGCATCAATTTACAAACTACGTAAAATGCTAATGATTGTATCGTCGTTAGTTCCTTATACGCCAAATATAAGCACATTGAGTGGTCAGCTCGAAATAAATAGGGCTTCGGTTATGAAGTATTTTATTTATTTGCAGAAAGCCGGTTTAGTTCGTATGTTACTTGCCGAACAGAAAGGGATGAATTTAATGAATAAGCCCGAAAAGTTGTTTTTAGATAACAGCAATCTTATACATGCACTTGCACCCGAAAACTACAATACGGGCAATGTACGTGAAACTTTTTTTGTAAACCAACTATCTCTAAAACATACAATATCAGGTGCAAAGAAAGGTGATTTTAGGATTGACGATAGATTTATATTTGAAATTGGTGGTATAAATAAAACTTTCAAACAAATAAAAGATTTACCAGAAAGTTATATTGCCAAGGATGACCTTGAAACTGGATATGGAAACAATATTCCACTCTGGCTTTTCGGATTACTTTATTAAGGCAATTCTTCATTCTTATAGCTAAATTGAACTCAGAATTATTAAGTTGGAGTTGTTTCTGAAAACATATCAAAAAAAAAGAATGCCCGAAAATCTTACATTTTCAAACATTCTTTCTGACCTTAAAAAACTAAACAATTAAACTAAACCTGATTCCTTTTTAAACGGAGGTTGAACGCTGTTAAATGTTACTTCCCATTCTCATTCATAGCACTGCCGTTTCGTATTGTGAATATCTCAAGGAGTATTCTACAAATTCAAGACTGCATTTTTTAAATTATTTGTATTGTTAAATATTTCTAGTTTTAAATATTGCATTTTATCGTTTGGTCATCTTTTCCCAAATTTCTTCCATATCTTCCAATGTACGTCCTTTTGTTTCGGGCAAATAGAACCAGATAAACACAAAGCCAATAACATTGAGAACGGCAAAAAGCAGAAAGTTAAATACAGGACTGAAATCAAGCAAATAAGGCGACACGAGCACCACCACAAAAGTAGCTGTCCACAACATACACGAAGAAAGTGATAGGGCTTTTTCGCGGATGTAATTTGGGTAAATTTCGGATAATAACACCCACACCACGGGGCCAAGGGTAAAAGCAAAAGTGCCAATATAGCCCATTACAAAAAAGAATACCAATCGGCCATCGACACTCTCGCTCTGAAACGACCAGGCAAGCATAAACAGAAAAAAGGCCATGAGTGCTGTACCCACCAGCATAAGTATTTTTCGTCCGATTTTATCTACCAGCAAAATGGCCAAAAATGTAAACACAAAAAACACCAATCCCACAAACATACCCTTGAAAAGTCCATCGCTGAGGTTGATATGCGCCTTTTCGAAAATGACCTGTACATACTGGGTTACATTGTTTATACCACAAAACTGTTGCAAAATAGCAATACCAAAACCGACCAACAAAGCGGGCAAGACGGCTACTCCCAGCAAATCGCGATAGCTTCCACTTTTGGCAATATGCTGCGTTAAAGAATTTTTAATATCACGCATTTCCTTTTCAATAAAAGCCTGTTCGCCAATTTTGGTCAATACCTTTTGAGCTTCCATATCGCGGTTGGCTTTTATTAACCAACGAGGTGTTTCGGGAATAAAAAATACACTCACAAAGAATACAATAGCGGGTATGAGTGCCGAGCCAAACATCCAACGCCAACTATCGGCATTGTTGGCATCGCCAAAATAGTAAGCACTTATAGTGGCCATCAATATCCCTAAAATGATTGTCAACTGATTGAGCGAAACCAATTTACCACGAGCATGTGCAGGAGCAATTT
>CAIWIS010000025.1 GCA_903912795.1 uncultured Bacteroidales bacterium | reverse complement strand
TACGTTCATCAGCTTGCATAAACCATAAGAATAGCTTGTAACCTCGCTTCGGACGCTAATCGTAGTGTCTTCACTCTTGCCATAGGCAGACAGGTACGATTGGTTTGAATAATAGCTCCTGCTATTAATGATCTATTCTAACATGCCAGCCAGTGTTTACATACCGCATAGCGGTGAGACCTGCTTTTCGCAGGACGTAGGCAGATGCCCAGCGCATCGAGAGTGTCGTAATTTATTTTATGGTTCATCACATTCCTCTTTTATTTCCGTGAAGTTCTTTCTATACTCATTCTGGAAATTGTCTGTATTCACTCGTCTGATTGTGTGATTGACTGTGTTCCACCAACCAAATGAAATAACGTCCATTTTAGCATATTCAAGTTTATCTGAAGTGTTGTATTTTTCGTAGAATTTATTATTTTGGAATTCAATAATCTCATTACTAGCACCTAGTTTCTTTTGTTGTTTAATATGTTCTTCATGTAATTCTAGCCAAACTTTTAAAAGTTCATCTCCTCCTTTCACCAAACCAGTAATATATTTTTTGCATTCTGCTGGACATCCATTGTAATTTAAGGTGTCTGGATATGTGTAAGCTAACATACTAAGTCTCGTAAGTTCATAAACTTTTTTCAATTCAATAACCTTCTGTCGTTTTAATTCAAGCCAATATTTCGTATTAATTACTTCTAAAGATTTTAAATCATGAATTTTTCTATTGTACTCGTTGTCTAAAGAATCGACATTTAACTTCTCAATGTCACTAATTTCAAATGCTGTTGATTGAGTTGTCAATTCGAATCGATCAGTCTGAAATCCCAAATCGTATGAATTTCTCAACTGTCTATAAACCACAAGCGTTGAGTCATACTTGCATGTATAATGACATAATTCATCATCCCAAGTGTAAGTTTTCAAATTTTCGTTCTGATTCGTAATAGAGTCGTTCTGAACAGCAGTGTTTTGCTTTTGTCCAGTGTGACTACAACTAATAAAGAAAATTGATAATCCGATTAAAAATGTTCTCATATGCGCGAATACTTTTTAATTTTTTATTATTACACTCCACTACCTCTAGCTTGTAACCTTGCGCTGGATGCTGAACGTTTGGCTCTTAACTACACTCAGTTAAAATAATAGCTTACCGATAAACCGGCATGTACCACCTACTTTTAATATTTTATTCTAATTTGCAAGGCAGGAGACTTGCTTTTTGCCGGACGTAGGCGTAGTCAACGCCCAGCCCAGGTGTCAGCCAACCAGTGTCCTAAGAGTGTAATTTAGGCTGACTTTATTTTTTTGTTCCTTCAAGATTCATTTGTAATTCTGCATTAACCTCTTGGCTAACAATATCAATTAATTTCCCATTCACATAATCATATTTCTTAATCAAAGAAGGCTCTGAATACTCGTCAAATTTACCATCTTTGTTATGGTCAAGGCCAAATTTGATTAATAAATCCTTACTGTTTCCCACAAAATTGATTTCTGACACATCTGAATTCTCTATTGTTATTTTCTTCAGATTTTTATTTTTCATTGAATAAATGAAAAGAGTTTTATAGTCGAGTTGATTAATGACTCCATCTTTGTATGTGTCTTTTGTGGTTGCTTTAAATATCACTAGAATGTCATCTTTAAAATATTCTGTTTGAATATTGTCGAAATTAATTCTATCATTAAACAACTTTTCGATGTTACTATTTTTATAATCGTATATCACAAGATTATTAAAGTCACCGTAATACTGTCCAGAATATCTCTTATCTTCTTCTGAACTACTTCTACTATCCATTAACCCTAAAGTTTTTTCATCAATATTTTCCGAACTACGAAGTGTCTTTTGTGAAACCGGAATTATATATACCAAAT
>CAIWIS010000024.1 GCA_903912795.1 uncultured Bacteroidales bacterium | reverse complement strand
GATGTGTAACTTTTTATAACCTAAGAGCTTGTAAAAATTTATTTATGAGTTTCACGTTTTTAAATCCTGGAGAAATTTCAAACTTGCTATTCAGGTCAATGCCGGCAAACTTTGGATGTTCAATTTTCAGAATAGCTTCGGCATCGTCGGCAGCGATGCCTCCACTTAATAGAAATGGTGTTTCACCAGTGTATTCGGCTAACATACTCCAATCGAATTTCAAACCTGAACCTCCATACGCTTCCGTTTTGGTGTCGAAAAGAAAAAAGTTACACGAACCCTCGTAGGCTTTAGTAACGTTGAAATTATAGGCTTCGGCTATTGGAAATGCTTTTAATACAAGTAAACCTGTCTCTTTTAATTTGCGGCAAATCTCCACATTTTCACTGCCGTGAAGTTGTACACCATCCAAATTGTATTTGTAAACAACTGTAAGTATATTTTCCAAACTTTCGTTTACAAATACACCAATTTTTTTTATCGATTTGGGTATTGAGTTTATTGTTTCAATATCCAACGGTTCAGCATAACGGGGCGATTTTGGGTAAAAAATAAATCCCATAAAATCGGGGCGTAGTGCCGCAACTGCTAATAAATTTTCAGGGAATTTCATCCCGCAGATTTTGATAGCCAAACCAGCCCCTCCCAACCTCCCCGAAGGGGAGGAGTTGAAGTTAGTATTGTTTTCTATATTTTCATCATGCATTTTCATGAAAATTTTAATAAATTGTACTATTTAAAGTCCCCCTTCGGGGGATTTAGGGGGCCGATAAATCGTTTTAACGCCTCTGCCGGATTTTCTTCTTTCATAAAATTTTCACCCATCAGGAAGCCTTTGTAACCCACTTGGCGAAGCTCTTTTACGGTTTCTGTTTTCGAAATGCCGCTTTCGCTCACTTTCACAAACTTATCGGGAATCAAAGCCGCCAAATCGAAAGAAGTTTGAATACTTTGTTCGAAAGTTTTCAGGTTCCGATTGTTTACACCCAACATATCCACGTAATCGTTGGCATGACCAAGTTCTTCGGCATTGTGCACTTCGAGCAATACTTCCAAACCAAGTTCATGCGCTTTTTCAGCCAATTCTAATGTTTTTTCTACGGTCAATGCCGCCGCAATCAACAAAATAACATCTGCTCCCATTGCTTTGGCTTCGTAAAGTTGGTATTCGTCAATTACAAAATCTTTCCGCAGCACAGGACAAGTAATAAACTGGCGGGCAGCCATTAAATCCATCGGCGTTCCACCAAAATATTCCTCATCCGTCAAAATTGAAATTCCCGAAGCACCAGCAGCACTGTATCCTGAAGTCACATCTACCACATCAGCATCTTCATGAATCCACCCGAGTGAAGGCGATTTGCGTTTAAACTCCGAAATGATTCCCGATTCCGAGTTCAGCAAACTTTGTTTCATTGATAAGCATTTACGCGCAAAAGCCGGAGCTTTTTCTAATGCCGAAATCGGTGTTGAAAGTTTACGTGAAGCAACTTCCACTTTTTTACTTGCAATTATTTTATCTAAAATTGTCATTGTTAATCAAGTTGAAGTAAATTCCGAAGATTTTGGTTAACAATAATCATATCCGCTTTGCTGATAGTTCCTAATTTACCTAAAGCCAGTTCTTTATCTATTGTCGCTAACTTAGATAAACGTAATAAAGAATCTTTTTTCAAACCGTTGGCAGAACTTGGTTTTAATTCAATGTCGTATTCCTCTTTCCATTTTAGCTGCGTGGATATAAATGATACCGTTATATCCAACGAACCACTTATCAATACCAATGCAGGTCGATTTTTATTTCCTTTTAAGTCGGTAAAAGGAAATGGTATAAGCACAACATCACCCTTTTCCATTATATTTTTCTTTTAAATCAGAAACGGTATATAAATCCTCTTCCTCTTCTAAAAATTGATATGATTTTGACTTGGATGTAAGTTGTTGAATCCCTTTTTGTAAAATACTCTCTTCGTGTTTTTTTAAAATAAATTCGATATAATCTGATACTTCCACAACCTTTTCATCAGGGAGTTTGGCCAGATTATTCACCGTTTGGGTAATTAAAGTCGATCGTAACATATTAATTTTCAATTTATAAGTTCATATCTTGTAGGTGCAAAAATAAATATTTTTCAAACAATTTGATTATTATTTGTAAAATAATTTACAGAATAACAACTAATAAAGCCAGAAGGGCAAATAACATACAAAGTATAAATAACTCGTAGCATTATTTATATATCTCCACAAACTTCTCAAACGCACGTTTTGCACTACCACTTTCGAGCGATTCGGAGGCTTCTGCCTTGCATTGTTCTAATGGTTTGTAGCTGCTGCGCGTTTGAATGGCAAATGCGGTATTGATAATAACTGCATTGCGTTGCGCTTCAGTGGCATTGTTGTCGAGTACATTCATAAATATCTGAGCAGCTTCGTCTACGGTATTCCCACCCCAAAGTTCCTCTTGCTTAATTTTCTTAAAACCCAATTGTTCAGGCGTATATACAAATTCGCCTCTGTTGTTCGAAACTTTGCAGGTATCTGTGAGCGAAACCTCATCGTAACCGTCCAACGAATGAACAATGCTGTATTGCACACCCAGATTCTGATAAATGTAATTATAAAGGCGCATCATTTTCAGGTTGTACACTCCGAGACATTGATAGTTTGGTTGCGCCGGACTGAT
>CAIWIS010000023.1 GCA_903912795.1 uncultured Bacteroidales bacterium | reverse complement strand
TAATTCATGCGGTGTTTTTTCGGCACTACATGAGCAATCAGGCGACATAAACCGTGGCGTAGAACGCGAAGACCCTATGAATCAAGGTGCTGGCGACCAAGGTATGATGTTTGGTTATGCCACTAACGAAACAAAAAATCTTATGCCAATAGCATTGGATTTATCACATGCCTTGGTTGAAGAGTTGGCGGCTATTCGTCGCGAAGGAAAAGTAATGACTTATCTTCGCCCCGATTCAAAATCGCAAGTAACTATTGAATATGATGATAACAATCAGCCTGTAAAGGTGAATACGATTGTAGTTTCAACCCAACACGATGATTTTGTACAACCCAGCGAATCGAAAACGCAAGAAATTGCCGACGAAGAAATGTTGGCCAAAATCCGTCAGGATGTAAAAGACATATTAATTCCACGCGTAAAAGCTTTGGATGTGCAATTTGCTCAGTTGTTTACAAACGACTATATTTTACACGTAAACCCAACTGGAAAATTTGTGATAGGTGGACCACATGGCGACACAGGTCTTACTGGCCGTAAAATTATTGTTGATACTTATGGAGGAAAAGGAGCACACGGTGGTGGTGCATTTTCAGGCAAAGACCCTTCGAAAGTTGACCGTTCGGCTGCTTATGCTGCTCGTCATATTGCCAAAAACATTGTAGCGGCAGGTTTAGCCAACGAAGTTTTGGTACAAGTAGCTTATGCTATTGGTGTGGCAAAACCAATGAATTTGTACGTAAACACATACAATACTGCTCAGGTAGCACTCAGTGATGGTGAAATAGCTGTAAAAATTGAAAAGTTATTTGACATGCGTCCAAAAGCTATTGAAGAACGATTAAAACTTCGTTTCCCAATTTATGAGGAAACAGCTTCGTATGGTCATGTTGGTCGTACTCCACAATTAAAAGAAAAAAGTTTTAAAGATGGCAATGGCAATGTAATTTCGCAAACAGTAGAGCTTTTTACTTGGGAAAAAACAGATATGGCCGATGCTATTCGTGCTGAATTTTCAATTTAGAAATTCTTTCGGTTAAACTTTAGGGTTCAAAAAAACTTAAAAGGACTAAGTTCGGAATACTTCCGGATTTAGTCCTTTCTTTGTTTATTTTTGAACGCAGATGACGCAAATTAACGCAAAGTTAAAAATTATTTTTTTTGAACGATGTTTTGGTTATAAAATAAATTGTATTACTTTTGTGTGCGCACACGGTAATCAGCAAACTTCATGTAAAAACTACACATAATGCTGATATTAAATAATTTACAGTTATAATCATGCAAATTATTAGATTTTAGCGTATTTTTTTTTTAAAAAGCTAAAAAGCTTTGAAATTGACAATAAAATAAGATACAAATATGAAAAACTTTTTGGACGAAAATTTCTTGCTGCAAACCGAAACGGCACAAAAACTGTATCACAATCATGCGGCTCCACAATCAATCATCGACTATCACTGTCATTTAGTTCCATCCATGGTGGCCAACGACCATCAATTCAAAAATCTTACCGAAGCGTGGCTGGGTGGTGACCATTACAAATGGCGTGCTATGCGTACAAATGGAGTGACCGAAAATTTCATTACCGGAAAAGACACTTCTGATTGGGAAAAATTTGAGAAATGGGCCGAAACTGTTCCGCATACCATGCGTAATCCTCTATACCACTGGACACATTTGGAACTTAAAACAGCATTTGGTATCGAGAAACTCCTTTCTCCAAAAACAGCTCGCGAAATTTACGATGAATGTACTGCCAAATTACAAACTCCAGCGTTTTCGGCTCGTAACCTTATGCGTCATTACAACGTGGAGGCTGTTTGTACTACCGATGATCCAATTGACACACTCGAACATCATATTAAAACACGTGAAGATGGTTTTGAAATAAAAATGCTACCTACATGGCGACCAGATAAAGCCATGGCTGTGGAAGTGCCCGAAAATTTTAAAAATTATGTAGAACAACTTTCGAAAATATCCGAAATTACAATATCCACCTTCGACGATATGATTTTGGCACTTCGCAAGCGCCAAGACTTCTTCAATGATCAAGGCTGTAAACTATCCGACCATGGAATTGAAGAATTTTATGCCGAAGATTACACCGAAGCCGAAATTAAAGCCATTTTCAATAAAGTATATGGTGGAAAAGAATTGTCTCATAGCGAAATATTAAAATTCAAATCGGCTATGATGGTTATTTTTGCCGAAATGGATTGGGAAAAAGGCTGGACACAACAATTCCACTTTGGCGTAATACGCAACAATAATACACGACTATTCAATAAGTTAGGTGCCGACACCGGCTTCGATTCAATTGGAACATTTAGCACCGCTAAAGCCTTGTCTAAGTTTTTGAACCGTTTGGATTCACAAGATAAATTGGCTAAAACAATTCTCTATAATATTAATCCTTCTGATAATGAAATGATTGCTACTATGATTGGAAACTTTCAGGACGGATCTGTAGCCGGAAAAATTCAATTTGGATCGGGCTGGTGGTTTTTGGATCAAAAGGACGGAATGGAAAAACAAATGAATTCGCTATCGGTGCTTGGTTTACTCAGCCGTTTTGTGGGTATGCTCACCGATTCGCGCAGCTTCCTCTCCTACCCTCGTCACGAATACTTCCGTCGTACATTATGTAATCTTATCGGCAATGATGTTGAAACAGGTTTATTACCACATCAAGAGATGGAGTTTATTGGTCAAATGGTGGAAAATATCAGCTATTATAACGCTAAGAAATACTTTAATTTTTAATATAAATACTGTTTTTATGCATATTTCTGCATAAAACTTCAAAATCAATTAAATTTTTCAAAATACTTTTGAGAGCTAAAAAAAACGAAGTATCTTTGGTCGACCAATCAAAAGTAGACTAAAATATTTAAATTATTTTCAAAAAAAACAATGAGTAAGAAAATTGTAACATTAGGAGAAATTATGCTCCGTTTATCAACCCCAGGTTGTACACGCTTTGTACAATCAGATGTTTTTGATGTAGTGTATGGCGGCGGCGAAGCAAACGTAGCTGTTAGTTGTGCTAATTACGGACATGACGCCTATTTTGTAACAAAATTGCCAGCACATGAAATTGGGCAATCTGCAGTAAATGCATTGCGTAAATTTGGTGTAAAAACCGATTTTATAACTCGTGGAGGCGACCGTGTAGGTATTTATTACCTCGAAACAGGTGCTTCGATGCGTCCAAGTAAGGTAATTTACGATCGTGCCCATTCAGCCATCGCCGAAGCTAAAATATCCGATTTCGATTTCGATGCCATTATGCAAGGTGCAGATTGGTTTCACTGGTCGGGCATTACACCAGCTATTTCGGATTCAGCAGCTGAACTCACAAAATTAGCATGCGAAGCAGCTAAACGTCATGGTGTTACCGTTTCGGTAGATTTAAATTTCCGTAAAAAACTTTGGACAAAACAAAAAGCACAATCTATAATGCGTCCGCTTATGCAATATGTTGATGTTTGTATTGGCAACGAAGAAGATGCAGAGCTTTGCTTAGGATTTAAACCCGATTCGGATGTTGAAGGCGGACATACCGATGCCGAAGGTTACAAAGGTATTTTTATGCAAATGGCTAAAGAATTCGATTTCAAATATGTAATTTCAACACTTCGCGAATCTTTCTCGGCAAGTCATAATGGTTGGAAAGCAATGATTTACGATGGTAATGAGTTTTACACATCAAAACGTTATGATATAAATCCAATTATCGACCGTGTAGGTGGTGGCGATTCATTCTCGGGTGGTGTGATTCACGGCTTATTGACTAAACCAAATCAAGGTGAAGCATTGGAATTTGCAGTTGCAGCTTCAGCTTTAAAACATACTGTAAATGGTGACTTTAACCTCGTTTCGGTTGAAGAAGTCGAAGCATTGGTTGGCGGCGATGCTAGTGGTCGGGTACAAAGATAGCCCCTCTAAATCTCCCCGAAGGGGAGACTTTAAGATGTTTAATTTAAAATAATATTCAAATAACTAAAACATGCCAAATTCTTTCTCCCCTCCTTTGGAGGGGTCGGGGGGAGGCCAATATATCAATGAAATTTTCAAAAATACAAGTTCTTTCAGCAATGAAAGCTACAGGCATGGTACCTGTTTTTTATAATAGCGACTTAGAAACATCCAAACAAGTAGTAAAAGCTTGTTACGAAGGTGGTGTACGAGTTTTCGAATTTACCAATCGTGGTGATTTTGCTCACGAAATTTTTGGCGAATTGGTAAAATACGCAGCCAAAGAATGTCCCGAAATGATAATGGGCATTGGCTCCATAGTTGATGCTCCCACAACTGCCCTTTACATACAGTTGGGTGCTAACTTTATTGTAGGCCCACTATTTAACCCAGATGTAGCCAAAGTTGCTAATCGCCGATTAGTGCCTTATGCTCCGGGTTGCGCAACTGTAACCGAAGTTGGTTATGCTCAGGAAGCTGGCTGCGATATATGTAAAGTTTTTCCAGGCGATGTACTTGGAGCTAATTTTGTAAAAGGACTTAAAGTGCCAATGCCATGGTCAAATCTTATGGTAACAGGAGGTGTAAAACCTGAAGAAACCAACCTCAAAACGTGGTTCGATGCGGGCGTAACTTGTGTAGGTATGGGTTCTAATCTTTTCCCTGCGGACATGATGAAAGCAGGCGACTGGGCTGGAATTTCCAAACTTTGTGCTGATGCTCTTGCAATTATTCAAAAAGTAAGATAACAAGA
Source organism: uncultured Bacteroidales bacterium (assembly GCA_903912795.1). Lineage (GTDB taxonomy): Bacteria > Bacteroidota > Bacteroidia > Bacteroidales > Paludibacteraceae > Paludibacter. Next base: position 12,315 of record CAIWIS010000023.1, on the reverse strand, counting down.
TAATTTGAAAATTCAATCTGAATTCAAATTTCTATTTATTTAATTTCCAATTGTTTAACTTCTAACTTCTAATTTCTAACTTTAAAAAAATGAGTACATTTGAAACTATCAATGACAAAATGACAAAATACAGATGGACGATTTGTTCTCTGTTGTTTTTGGCTACAACTATCAATTATCTCGACCGTCAGGTAATGTCACTTCTTCAGCCAATTTTAGCAGAAGAGTTTCACTGGACTGATAGTGATTATGGTACAATTACGGCTATATTTTCATTGGCTTATGCTATTTCAATGTTATTTGCAGGCCGATTTATCGACAAACTTGGCACTAAAAAAGGGTATGCTTGGGCAATTGCATTTTGGTCGTTAGCAGCTATGCTACATGCTACTTGTGGATTAGCTACTGAGTGGTGGACTGGAATTCCTGATGCTAAAGGACTTACTGATGCAACTGGACCCATTGTAGCAACAATTTCGATGGTTAGTGTTGTAATGTTTGTAATTGCACGTATTTTATTAGCATTTGGTGAGTCGGCTAACTTCCCGGCAGCCATAAAAGCTACTGCCGAATACTTCCCCAAACGCGACCGAGCTTTTGCAACAGGCTTATTTAACTCGGGAGCTAATGTAGGTGCTATCTTAGCTCCGCTTACTGTACCTTTTATGGCTAAAGCATGGGGCTGGGAAACTGCATTTTTGGTGATCGGTGCTGTTGGATTTCTTTGGTTAGCCGCATGGTTAATTCTTTATAAACCAATTGAATCGAACCCGAAAGTGAATGATGCTGAAAGAGCTTACATTAACCAAGATGATGCAGTTGACAAAGTAGCTGTTGACGAGTTGGTAAAAGTTGAGAAAATGACATATAAACAAGCCTTTAAGTTTAAACAAACATGGGCATTTGCGTTTGGCAAATTTATGACCGATGGTGTTTGGTGGTTTTTCCTATTTTGGACACCAGCATACTTAAAAGCTGAATATGGGATGTTACCCGATCAGATTGCATTCCCAATAGGTTTACTTTATACCATCACAGTTTTTGGTTCTGTATTTGGCGGGAAATTCCCAACTTACTTTATTAACAAAGGAATGAATCCATATGCCGGACGTATGCGTTCGATGTTGATTATTGCATTTTTTCCACTGTTAGTATTATTAGCACAACCATTTGGTCATATTGAAGCACTTGGAAATTATGCATTTTGGGTACCAGTACTGTTAATTGGAATTGGAGGCTCAGCTCACCAGGCATGGTCAGCCAACATATTTACAACCGTAGGAGATATGTTCCCTAAATCGGCAGTTGCAACCATAGTTGGTATAGGTGGAATGGCTGGTGGTATTGGTTCATTTTTTATCAACAAAGGTAGTGGCTTACTTTTCGATTATAGCTTAGCTGAATGGGGAAGCAAAACACCAGGATACACCATAGTATTCGCATTTTGTGCCGTAGCCTATCTTATTGGGTGGATAGTAATGAAAACGCTTGTTCCTAAATACAAACAAATTGTAATGGATTAATTTTCAAAGTATATATCAGTTAAATTAAAAATGCGAATCGGAATACATTTCCGATTCGCATTTTTTAATACGCTAAACGCATACTCTAAAACTCGATATTAAATTAATTCATTTTGCTTTAAAATAAATTCCATTTCTGTTTGAACAGCAATCGCTTCACGACGAGCAGCTTCAGCATAGTCAGCCTCTGAAGAGGCATAAATAATCTGTCGTGATGAATTTACCAACAAACCACAGCTTTCATTCAAACCATATTTACAAACTTCTTCCAAACTTCCACCTTGAGCACCTACACCAGGCACTAACAGAAAGTGATTCGGAATAATTGCACGTACATCCGTCAACATTTCAGCTTTAGTTGCACCTACTACATACATCATCGTATCTTCTGTACCCCAATTTAACGAAGTTTTCAGCACTTTCTCAAACAATCGTTCTCCTGTTTCGGCATCGCGCATAAACTGAAAATCGAATGCACCTTTATTCGAAGTCAACGCCAATAATGTAACCCATTTCCCCTCGTATGTCAGAAAAGGCGTAACTGAATCCTCGCCCATATAAGGAGCAACTGTTACCGAATCAACATCCATATTTCCAAAAAATGTACGAGCATACATAGCCGAAGTATTACCAATATCGCCGCGTTTGGCATCGGCTATTATAAACTGATCGGGATAATTAGTTCGGATATAATCTACAGTACGTTCAAACACATCCCAACCTTGTATTCCTAAGCTTTCGTAGAATGCCAAATTTGGTTTGTAGGCCACACAAAGATCGGCAGTAGCATCAATAATGGCTTTATTAAAAGTAAAGATTGGATCATCCGATGTGTCAAATAAAAATTCTGGAATTTTAGTTGCATCTGTATCTAAACCAACGCATAAAAATGATTTCTTACGTTGTATATTTTCAAATAATTCTTGTTTTGTCATATTCTTATTAAAGTTTGAAATTCAATTCTTATGTTACAACTCGCTTTCTTTCATTCGTTCCGTATTTTCGGCAACAATTAACTGATCAATAACGCCCTGAATATCTCCATTCATAAAGGCATTTAAATTGTATATTGTGAAATTTATACGATGGTCGGTTATACGACCTTGTGGATAATTATAAGTCCTAATTTTTGCTGAACGGTCGCCCGTCGAAACCATAGTTTTGCGCTTGGAGCCAATTTCATCTAAGTATTTCTGGTGTTCAATGGCATAAATTCGAGAACGTAGTTCAATCATTGCCTTCGCTTTGTTTTTGTGCTGTGATTTTTCATCCTGACATTGGACAGTTATTCCTGTAGGAATATGCACTAACCGTATAGCTGAATAAGTGGTGTTAACAGACTGCCCTCCTGCGCCCGACGAACAAAAAGTATCAACACGCACATCCGATTCTTTCAATTCAATATCAAACTCCTCAGCCTCAGGCAATACTGCCAAAGTAGCTGCCGAAGTATGTACACGACCTTGAGTTTCGGTTTGAGGTACACGTTGCACTCGATGTACTCCAGATTCGTACTTTAGTGTTCCATATACATTTTCGCCCGAAACAGTAAAAATAATCTCCTTGTAACCGCCAGAAGTTCCTTCGCTAATATTAGTTATCTCCAATTTCCAGCGTTTAGTTTCGCAGTATTTAACATACATTTTAAACAAGTCGCCAGCAAAAATTGCAGCCTCATCACCTCCTGTACCACCTCTAATTTCCACAATAGCATTTTTATTATCCTCAGGATCAGCAGGAATAAGCAATAGCTTGATATTTTCTTCCATTTCAGGAATACGAGGTTCAATATCGTCCACTTCTGCCTTGGCCATCTCACGCATTTCAGGGTCATTTTCAGTATCCAATATTTCTTTTGCTTCTGATAAATGTGCCAATGCCAATTCATATTCGTTTTTGGCAACGAGTATTCGTTCTAAATCGTGGTATTCTTTGTTTAATTTAACAAAGCGTTTCTGATCCGTAATTACCGAAGGGTCAGTTATAAGAGTCGATATCTCATCGAATTTATGTTGTAATCCTTCTAGTTTTTCCAGAAGTGTTTTTTCAGCCATTTATTTTTTGTTTGTAAAGTTTTGCACTTCGTGCATTATTATTGGGGCCCTGCCTGCGGCAGGCAGGTTTGCCCGTTATTAACTACGCGCTATTGGTGCTTCGCACGTTAGAAAAGCCTAGCCATTATTTTTGATTTTTAATTTTCTAATCATCACATTTTCATATCATCACATCACCACATCATCTTTTATTCGCTTCTTCTTTTATGTTTTTTAGAATCTGACGTAATCGCCATTCCATTATTTTTTTATACCTCGCTTGGGTTATAAACAAATCGAAAAACCACGCAAAGCGTATATTAGTAACTATTTGTAAATAACCAGTTTGTTGTTTCCCTTTAGGTATAAAATAAAAAGAGCCATGCATATCACGTATAAATAAATTTGGCGAAGCCAATTCCAATCGTACTTCTCGTTTACCACTCGAAAATGTACGTAAAGTAAGTTTACTGTCGACACTAATGTTTCTAATAGTAGTTACACCTGGTGCAATGACATCTCCGATGCCCTTTAATATGTGGGTTTGCTTATCGTAACGCGTTTCTTTAAAATCAAAAACCAGCAATTCATCTTTTTCATTTGCAAGTGACATGCCCTTTAATCCCCATTTAAATAGTCCTTTAATGTCGTAGCACATTTGTTGAACAAAAGTATTGACAACCGAATTAACTACACTATCGCTGGCGTTTATTGCTAATACACAATAGGTTTTAAATTCTCCATTCGTATACAATGTGGAAATTGAGTCCTTTGAAATAGCAAGGTTTTTGGCAGATACTAGAAAAAATAAACATAACAGCAACAAAAGTTTTTTCATCTTTTTAGCATGTTTGAAAATGCGACTACAAAAATACCATTTATTTACCGCATATAAAAATTAGGACAAAAAAAAGCTGCAGTTCAACTACAGCTTTTATAATTTTTGTGATATGAGTTAGATATTTAAAGTGTTATTTACACTCAGTTAATCATTGTATCTGGTTACAATTCAGACAATAGCAATTTTACTTTCTCCGAAATTAAACGACCTTCGGTTTTTCCAGCTAGTTGTTTTGAAGCAAATCCCATTACCTTTCCCATATCCTGTGGACCTACAGCACCTACTTGAATGATAATAGCTGCAATAGCACTACTTAGTTCAACATCTGTCATTTGGGTAGGCAAGTATTTTTCAATAACTACTGCCTCTGCAAGTTCATTTTCGGCCAATTCCGGACGGTTTTGTTCCGTATAAATCTGAGCAGATTCCTTACGTTGCTTTACCATTTTCTGCAAAATCTTAACTGCCGCATCATCAGCTAAATTACCATCACCGCCTTTAGCAGTTTTAGCTTCGATAAACTCTTTTTTAATTCCTCGTAAGGCTTCAAGAGCCACTTTGTCGCGGGCTAACATTGCTTTTTTAATATCAGCACTTATTGTATCGAATAATTCGTTCATATTTATTTTTTCATAAATTTACGTTTCCAAGCAGGAATATTTTCTATCTTTTTATGTTTGGAATCATCTTCCAAATCGTCGAGTGTAAACACCTCTAATTCTGGCTCAGATGGTTTAACTGGCTCTGCAGGCTTTACTATCACTTCGTCAGGAATTGGGTCAATAGTAATTTCATCGTCAAATGTCAATTCAATTTCTTGAATAGGCTTCTCTGGATTACCATAATACTCATCCATAGCCATTTGAATTGGATCCACTTCATCCTCTTTTTCAGATTTATCACTAGTCAAATTCTGAAAAGCATTTACCACATTTTGTAAAACATTTCCACTTTCTGTTTGTGCGCTTTGCTTCCGTAGATTTTTTATCGCATTCAAAGGCATACCAGGTATATCACCTACGCCATAACCTGTTGCAATAATTGTAATTTTCACGTTATCACCAAGCGAATCGTCGAAAGTAGCACCCCAGATAACTTGTACATTTTCGCCCACTTTATTCATGAAATCATGAATCTGCTGTACTTCCTCCATTTTAATTTGGTTGGTAGTAGAACAATATAAGCTCAACAACACTTTAGATGCTCCATTCACATCGTTCGTGTTGAGCAATGGTGAGTTTAACGCATCCTCAATGGCTTTACTAATACGATCTTCGCCCGATGCATAACCTGTATTCATAATAGCTACTTTACCATCCTTCATAATGCTATACACATCGGCAAAGTCAGTATTGATATAACCTGGAACTGTAATAATTTCGGCAATACCACGCGCAGCGTTTGTCAACACATCATCGGCTTTGGCAAATGCGTTCGACAATTCAAGATCAGGATAAATTTCTTTGAGTTTTTCATTGTTAATCACCAAAATACAATCTACGTGTTCACTTAAATTAGCAACACCCTCGAGAGCTTGAATTTTTTTCTGTTTACCTTCAAAGGCAAAAGGAATAGTAACAATAGCTACAGTAAGGATATTTAAATCGTGAGCAGCTTTTGCTACAATTGGCGAAGCACCTGTACCTGTTCCTCCACCCATACCAGCAGTAATAAAAACCATTTTGGTATTATCCTGCAATAAGCCTTGAATTTTTTCGATTGACTCTTCTGCGGCTCGTCGAGCCACTTTAGGATCACCACCGGCACCTAACCCTTCGGTTGTTCCAAGTCCGAGTTGTATTTTATTTGGTACGGGCGATTTTATTAATGCCTGATTATCAGTATTACATACTACAAACGAAACGTCGGTAATTCCCTGACGATACATGTGATTTACAGCATTTCCACCACCACCACCAACACCAATTACCTTAATAATTGAAGAATCAATTACAGGTAAATCCAAAGGTAATCCATCATCTAAATATCCCATATTATATTCTATTTATAAGTTACAATTTATTATCATCCCCAAAAAACTCCTTAAAAAGTTCAGTGGTTTTATTTTTTATATTTCTACTTTGAATTTTAGGTTCTTTCTTCTTCTTTGCCACATCTTTTACTTCAAGTGGATGATGCTGACGATATTCATGATTGAGCAATACAGTTCCAACTAATTGTGCATATATTGGATCTATATATTTCTCGTCGGTTTTATCGGCTAACCAGTCGTTATAACTACCAAAACGAACTTTAAAACCAGTACGTTCCGAAATATAATCATCAACTCCTTCCAAAAGTGCAGCTCCTCCTGTGAGGATTACACCTTTACCTAAATTTCCATCATAAGCTTCGATAGCATCAAAAATTGGATTCATTATTTCGTCCAAACGTGCTTCAATAGCCATTGCCAATATTTTGGTGGATATTTTTTCTGGCGGACTCTCTATATCAGTTGATGCTACTTGAATATAAATAGGTTTATCAACCAGACTTTCGAGGGCTGTTCCTTTCATACATTTAAGTCGTTCAGCATCTTTTTCGCTGATACCAAATTCCTGAATATCTTTGGTGATTGTTTTACCACCCAAAGGCACAACTACCATTTGCTGCATAGCACCATGTTCAAAAATTGATAAAGTAGTTGTTAATCCACCCATATTAATTAGTACACAACCACTTTCGCGTTCATGTTCATCAAGCACAGCAGTTGCCAATGCATCAACAGCTAAACAGCGGTATTCTATCACTTTACCAGTTCTTTCAATACAGCCTTCGAGCTTTTCTGCTATCAATGTATTGCCATAAACAACATTATATCGCCCAACGATTTGAGTTCCTTGTTTGCCTACTGGATCATCCATTCTACGACCATCCAGTTCGTAATACAATGGAATAACATCGTAAACCGCAACACTTTGACCTCTAATTTTCCCTTCGGCTTCGAGGTTCATTTCATCTATTAATGCATCCGAAACAGTTTTGGATGCCCCTACAAAATGACTTATCGAAACGGTTACGTTTTTCATGCTTTTAGCACCTACACTTACCGATACATATTCAACATCACGTAAGCGAGCACTATTCTCAAGTAAATGAATAAGTTCGTTTAATTTGTATGCTGCTCCTGACCCTTGCTCCACAATTCCATATTTCACATCATCCGCACTTTTCGATTCAATTCCAGAAATACGCAAAAAGCCATCCTCCTGTATTTCGCCTGCCATGACTGAAATACGGGTACTCCCTAAATCTATTGCTACAAATTTTTCCGACATCATATCTTCTTTATCGATAAACTATCATTTACAACCACTGTATCGCGTTTAATAATCATGGGTTTTGTTCCTGTTTTGGTACAAACAATCTGTCCTTGAAATTGCAAATCAATTTTATCGTACCTATTCCATCCAATAACATTAAAAGCTTGTGTATATAATTGGTGCAAGTTACGCAATTTTTTTTCAAAATTATCGAATCGACCAAGAATAATTACGGCATTACCAACGCGAGGAATTAATTCAACTATCAGATCTTCACGTATATATATCTGTTCAATCTGTGCATTCCAAAAGGTATCTTTTTCAAGATAATTAACAAAATCAAAGATCTGACGAGTAGCCATCGATTTAATTACCCTACCTGATACAACTGGTACATAGGCTGCATAATTAAGCGAAACAGGCATCAATTTCCGATCAGAATCCACATAATAGCTCTCGTTTCCAACAATTAAAAATTTAGGTATGCGCTGCGTAACCTCAACAATTACTTTTCCAGAAGTAGTTTTATAACACTGCACCGTACGAATCATTTTGTTCTTAAGCAATTCATTTTCAATATTTTCGGTAGAAATAGCGCTGTATTTTTGGCTAACAGGATTTATCCCTTTTGCTTCTAAAATTTTTGCAATTTCACTTTCCGAAATCAACCTAATTTGTGCATTGTCTTTCATATCAACATCCAGAGTAGTACAAATGATCGTTCTATCGGAATCAGAAGATTGCCAAGCCATATACACTGTATAACCCAAAATGGATACAGCGCATAATGCAATAAGTACTTTGGTTACAATTGACAACTTCATTTAAATAGTACGAAATAGTTTAATTATCGAATAAAATAATGACATTTTTAAGGATGTATCTTTTCAGCAAAGATAACAGATTTTATTTGCTCTACAAAGTTTTTCAATGACTAGATTACGATAGAATTTAAAAAAAAATCTGTTGTAAGACATAGCGACAAAAAAAAGCCCCACATAAGTTAATATGCAGGGCTTTTAAAAAACGGCGGCTATCTACTCTCCCACTTTTCAGCAGTACCATCGACGTAATTGGGCTTAACTTCTCTGTTCGGAATGGGAAGAGGTGGAACCCCAATGCTATAACCACCTAAATTCGATTCAGTAGTGAGCGGTAAGTGGTAAGTAGTAAGCTTTCTTTGCTTGCAACTTACAGCTTGCCTCTTGCAGCTGTTTTAGGTTTTGACATTGAAAAGAAAGAAAAGTTCATAAAACTATGTAATACCATAAGGTTGTAAAAAAAGCTATCGGGCAATTAGTATTACTCGGCTCTACATTTCTGTTATACACCTGTAACCTATCAACGTCGTAGTCTTCGACGACCCTCAATGGAAATCTAATCTTGAAGATGGCTTCGTGCTTAGATGCTTTCAGCACTTATCCTAACCGAACGTGGCTACTCAGCAATGCTCCTGGCGGAACAACTGATCGACCAGAGGTTCGTCCAACACGGTCCTCTCGTACTAGTGTCAGACCTTCTCAAATTTCCTGCGCCCACAACAGATAGGGACCGAACTGTCTCACGACGTTCTGAACCCAGCTCGCGTGCCACTTTAATGGGCGAACAGCCCAACCCTTGGGACCTTCTCCAGCCCCAGGATGTGACGAGCCGACATCGAGGTGCCAAACCATTCCGTCGATATGAGCTCTTGGGAATGATCAGCCTGTTATCCCCGGAGTACCTTTTATCCTTTGAGCGATGGCCCTTCCATACGGAACCACCGGATCACTATGCCCTAGTTTCCTACCTGATCGACTTGTCGGTCTCTCAGTCAAGCGCGCTTATACCATTATACTCTACGCATGGTTACCAATCATGCTGAGCGCACCTTTGGAAGCCTCCGTTACTCTTTTGGAGGCGACCACCCCAGTCAAACTACCCACCATACAGTGTCTTCCCTACAAGGGAATTAGAACTCAAATAATTAAAGGGCCGTATTTCAAGGATGACTCCACAAATACTAGCGTACCTGCTTCACAGTCTCCGGCCTATCCTACACATCAATTACCCAAATTCAATGTAAAGTTGCAGTAAAGGTTCACGGGGTCTTTCCGTCCCGTTGCGGGTAATCGGCATCTTCACCGATACTACAATTTCACCGAGCTCACAGCTGAGACAGTGCCCAGATCGTTACACCATTCGTGCAGGTCGGAACTTACCCGACAAGGAATTTCGCTACCTTAGGACCGTTATAGTTACGGCCGCCGTTTACTGGGGCTTCAATTCAATGCTTCGTTGCCTAACATCTCCTCTTAACCTTCCAGCACCGGGCAGGTGTCAGGCCATATACGTCATCTTTCGATTTTGCATAGCCCTATGTTTTTGTTAAACAGTCGCCTGGGCCATTTCTCTGCGGCTTCTCCATCAACTGGAGGAAGCGCCCCTTCTCCCGAAGTTACGGGGCTATTTTGCCTAGTTCCTTAGCTGTGAATCACTCGAGCGCCTTAGTACGCTATACTTGACCACGTGTGTCCGTTTATGGTACGAGTACTATATAGATTAACGTTTAGCGGATTTTCTTGGCAGTCTGATTACATCCATATCCGATTGTACAAGTACTCTCGGTACTATCAGGTTCGACTCAAAGCGCGGATTTGCCTACGCCTCTCAATATCTACACCCTTTAACCATCTATTCCGTCAGATGGCAGGACTTTCACTTCTGCGTCCCCACTTCACTCTATATAGTAGTACTGGAATATTAACCAGTTCTTCCATCGGCTTCGCCTATCGGCTATACCTTAGGCCCCGACTAACCCTGATCCGATTAGCGTTGATCAGGAAACCTTAGTCTTCCGGCGGGGGGGTTTCTCGCCCCCCTTATCGTTACTTATACCTACATTTGCTTTTCTATCCGCTCCAGAGTAAGTTGTCCTTACGCCTTCAACGCTGAATAGAATGCTCCCCTACCACTCCAATAAGGAGTCCATAGCTTCGGTAATATACTTATGCCCGATTATTATCCACGCCAAACCGCTCGACTAGTGAGCTGTTACGCACTCTTTAAATGAATGGCTGCTTCCAAGCCAACATCCTAGCTGTCGCTGCAGTTCGACTTCGTTAATTCAACTTAGTATATATTTGGGGACCTTAGCTGATGGTCTGGATTCTTTTCCTCTCGGACGCGGACCTTAGCACCCGCGCCCTCACTCCTGTGAAACATTTATAAGCATTCGGAGTTTATCAGGACTTGATAGGCGGTGAAGCCCTCGCATCCAATCAGTCGCTCTACCTCTTATAAACTATCACAAGGCTGCACCTAAATGCATTTCGGGGAGTACGAGCTATCTCCAAGTTTGATTAGCCTTTCACCCCTACCCTCAAGTCATCCGAAAACTTTTCAACGTTTACCGGTTCGGTCCTCCAGTTGGTGTTACCCAACCTTCAACCTGCTCAAGGGTAGATCACTTGGTTTCGCGTCTACTCCCACTGACTATGGCGCCCTGTTAAGACTCGCTTTCGCTTCGGCTGCGCACCTGAAGTGCTTAACCTTGCCAGTGAAAGTAACTCGTAGGTTCATTATGCAAAAGGCACGCTGTCACAGCACGAAGCTGCTCCAACCGCTTGTAAGCGAACGGGTTCAGGGTCTATTTCACTCTTCTATTCGAAGTACTTTTCACCTTTCCCTCACGGTACTGGTTCACTATCGGTCTCTGGGGAGTATTTAGCCTTACCGGATGGTCCCGGCGAATTCAAACAGGATTTCTCGTGTCCCGCTCTACTCAGGATACTGCTATCGAATTAAATTGTTACTTGTACGGGACTTTCACCCTCTATGGTTCAAATTTCCATTACGATTCCAATTCTTCTTTAATCCAAATATCGCAGTCCTATAACCCCGCTTATGCATTACTACATAAACGGTTTGGGCTTCTCCGCGTTCGCTCGCCACTACTTGCGGAATCATTCTTATTTTCTTCTCCTAAGGGTAATTAGATGTTTCAGTTCCCCTCGTTTGCCTCCAGATTAATCTGGATAACATAGCTTCACTATGCTGGGTTGCCCCATTCGGAAATCTTGGGATCAATGGCTATTTGCACCTACCCCAAGCTTATCGCAGCTTATCACGTCCTTCATCGCCTCCCAGAGCCTAGGCATCCACCGTTCGCTCTTATTTGCTTTTTTTATTTCTTTTTGCTCGTTGTATATCCAATAGTTATTAATAACTACCTTCTCTACAAGTCAATGCTAAAATAGATTACTCTATCGTATCGCATTGCTTTACTACTTTTTTCTTTCTTTCAATATGTCAAAGATCTTCTTATTTACCATTTATTCATTTACTATTTACCATTTTATTTTCACAAATTAAATGATAGAAATTTATAAACTTCAATAATGTGTTATTTAATAACGTTATAGTGTTATTAAACTGTCATTTACTCCTAATTTCTCAAAAAAATATCAACACTTCTGTTGATTAATTGATTTTGTGGAGAATATCGGGCTCGAACCGATGACCCCCTGCGTGCAAGGCAGGTGCTCTAAGCCAACTGAGCTAATCCCCCAAGTTTTTTTGTAGTCCCAGGCAGAGTTGAACTGCCGACCTCTACATTATCAGTGTAGCGCTCTAACCAACTGAGCTATAGGACTGAATTTCAGTTATCAGTCTTC
>CAIWIS010000022.1 GCA_903912795.1 uncultured Bacteroidales bacterium | reverse complement strand
TAACAAGTATAAAGAACATGTTGTTAAAATGTTTCAGCTTTTTGGTTTTGCCGAGCCTGTTGCCAAGCAAAATATGGAATCCGTTCTAAAAATTGAAACTCGCTTAGCAACTGCTGCTTACGACCAAATTAAGCTACGCGAACCACACGCTAATTACAATAAAATGAGTGTTGCTGATTTGCAGAAATTAGTTCCTGCCATTAATTGGAATGAGTATTTAAAAGCATTAGGTGTAGCTCAAATTAAAGATATTAGTGTTTCGCAAGAGGAATCGTTGGTTGAAGTTGGAAATATTATTACAACAGAGCCATTAGCGACACAAATTGCTTACTTGCAATGGAAAGTTATAGATGCTGCTGCTGGTTATTTAAGTGATGAAATCACTGCTCAAAACTTTGATTTTTATGGTAAAACGCTTTCAGGAAAAACAGAACAATCGCCTCGTTGGAAACGTGCTGTAAGTAATGTAGATGGTGTGCTTGGCGAAGCAGTAGGTCAGATGTATGTCAAAAAATACTTTCCTGCCGAAGCTAAGGAGCGTATGCTAAAATTGGTTCATAACCTCCAAGTGTCTCTTGGCGAACGGATCAATGCATTGCCTTGGATGGGTGATTCTACGAAATTAAAAGCAATTGATAAACTGAATACGTTCCACGTGAAAATTGGGTACCCTGATAAATGGAGAGATTATGATAATCTTGATATTACCAATGATTCATACTACGCCAATATCCAACGTGCCAACCGTTTCGAAAGTGCTTATATGTTTGCCAAAGCAGCTCGTAAACAAGTTGATAAAGAAGAGTGGTTAATGACACCACAAACGGTGAATGCATATTATAATCCTTCTACCAACGAAATTTGTTTCCCTGCCGGTATCCTTCAATATCCATTTTTCGATATGAAAGCCGACGATGCTTTTAATTACGGTGCCATTGGTGTTGTTATAGGTCACGAAATGACACACGGATTCGACGATCAGGGTTGTCAGTTTGATAAGGATGGTAATCTTAAAAATTGGTGGACAGAAGAAGATAAAACAAAATTTGACGCGCGTGCAAAGGTGTTGGCTGATTTCTTTGATGCTATAGAAGTTGCTCCGGGAACAAAAGCAAATGGTAAATTTACCTTAGGTGAAAACATAGCCGATCATGGCGGTTTGCAGGTATCCTATCAGGCATTTACAAAGGCTATCAAAGATGCACCTTTGTCTTCTGTAGATGGCTTTACACCTGAACAGCGTTTTTTCCTTTCGTACTCCAATGTATGGGCCGGAAATATCCGCCCTGAAGAGATTTTGGTGTTAACCAAGTCAGACCCTCATTCACTTGGTAAATGGCGCGTAAACGGCGCTTTGCCTCATATTCAGGCATGGTACGATGCCTTTGGTATTAAAGCAACAGATGCCATGTACGTAAAACCGGAGAATCGGGTTAGTATTTGGTAAAAATTTATCTCTTAGTCCACTTTAGGGATTAGGGGTCAAAGAAAAAGGCAGCGCCTCATCAGCGTCTGCCTTATTTTTTTTGCGGTTATACACCATTTTACTTTCCACTATTTTGCGATAATTTATC
>CAIWIS010000021.1 GCA_903912795.1 uncultured Bacteroidales bacterium | reverse complement strand
TGACTTCAAAGATAATCAAAAAGAAAACTAGGAGGCAATTATTTTTATATTTTTATAAAATCAAATGCTATAATTCCCAAAAAAAATGGTTAATCACTGATTAACCATTTTATAAAGTATATTAAATAAAAAAAGATTAGGGATTATACACTTCTAGAATAGTTGAAAGATTGTGTGGGATAAGACCTACTTCGTTAATGCAAGCAGGAATCAAAATTGTATCTCCTTTGTTTACAATTACTTTATCATCGTCGACCTCAACTATAAAACTACCGTCCAGACTCATATATGCCACAAACGAATCGATAGTTCCATAATTACGTGTAAGCGGCTGATCAAATTTAATCATATTAGTTGTAAAGTACTCACAATCAGCTAATGGCGTAATTTGATTTAAAACAGGCGAATAAACTGTTTTTGGATTTTTAGAAGCACTAAAGTCAATTACATCGAGCGCTTGTTCGGTATGCAATTCACGTTCGTTTCCATTATCGTCAACACGTTTATAATCATAAATACGATAGGTAATATCGCTACTTTGTTGAATTTCGGCCACAACTACTCCTTTTCCAATGGCATGAACCAAGCCAGCAGGTATAAAAAACACATCACCTTTTTGCACAGGCACTCGTTGCAACAAACTTTCAACTTCGCCATTATCAAGTGCAGCCACATATTCTTCCTGCGTACAATCTTTTGTGAAACCAATGATTAATTCGGCGCCTTTATCCGCATTTAAAACCACCCACATTTCGGTTTTACCAAACGAATTATGTCTTTCGGCTGCCACTTCGTCACCTGGATGAACTTGAATGGATAAGTTTTCGTTTGCATCAATGAGTTTAAACAACAATGGGAACGAAAGTCCATAAGTATCATACACTTTATCGCCTACCAAATCGCCCATGTAAATTTCGATTAACTCAGTTAGATTGTTACCGGCCAAAAAACCATTTATAACAACCGATTCGTCGTTTTCGATTCCTGATAATTCCCAACTTTCGCCAAGTTTATCTGATTCGGCAGCTTTGCCAAATATATTTTCGAGCTTTGTACCGCCCCAAATTTTGTCTTTTAATATAGGGGAAAATTTTAATGGATATAACATAATCAATTAATAATTAATAATTATAAATTAAAAAAACAGGAAGATAAAAGGCAAATAAAAAACACACAGTACATTGTATTTCAATTAATTATTAATTAATCTTCCTTCCGGGATATACTTCGAGAGCTTTTTGCAAAACTATCAAAGCATGTTTTAAATCTTCTTTATCAAGCACATAAGCAATTCGAACTTCATCCTTACCTAAGCCTTCAATAGTATAAAAACCAGACGCGGGAGCCATCATTACAGTATGACCTTCGTATTCAAAATCGGATAAAAGCCAAGCGCAAAACTTATCGGCATCGTCAATAGGTAAACGAGCAACTGTATAAAATGCACCCATAGGTATGGGCGAATATACGCCGGGAATACGATTCAGTCCATCAATCAAAAACTTACGACGTTCAACATATTCGTTATATGTATCGAGCATGTACTCTTGCGAAGCATCCATTGCTGCTTCGGATGCTATTTGTCCCAACAATGGTGGACTCAAACGTGCCTGACAAAACTTAATTACATTTTTGCGAACATCTTTGTTTTTAGTTACAATGGCTCCAATTCGAACACCCGTCATACTATATCTTTTTGATACAGAATCGATAAGAACAACATTTTCTTCAATACCATCTAGGTGGAAAGCAGATATATAAGGTGCTCCAGTATAGCAAAACTCACGGTATACTTCGTCGGAGAATAGGTACAAATCATATTTTTTTACCAAGTCACGAATTTTATTCATTTCGGCACGGGTATACAAATAACCTGTTGGATTATTTGGATTACAGATAAGTATACCTTTTGTTTTTGGAGTAATTAACTCTTCAAATTTATCAACATGTGGCAATGCAAATCCTTCTTCGATAGTTGACACTACTGGTTTTACCACAGCACCTGCTGCAATTGCAAATGCTGTATAATTAGCATAAGCTGGCTCTGGAACAATAATTTCATCACCTGGATCAAGACAGCTCATAAATGCAAAATTCACAGCTTCGGAACCTCCTGTCGTGATAATAATATCCTCTTCGGTAACATCAATATTGAATGTATGGTAATATTTCGCCAATTTTGATTTCAAACTTTTTATACCATCACTCGGACTATACTCAAGAACTGTACGATCAATATTTCTAATAGCATCAAGTGCTTCCTGGGGAGTCTTTAAATCAGGCTGACCAATATTCAAATGATACACTTTTATTCCGCGAGCTTTTGCTTTGTCGGAAAGAGGCACTAATTTACGAATGGGCGATTCGGGCATAGCCTGACCGCGTAGTGATGTTTGTGGCATTTTATGGTGTATTTTTCAATTTGAAAAAAAAAGTAGAAATTTATAGTCTATAAGTGTTTGACAAATTTAGCTTACAATCTGGAGTGCAAAAGTAATGAAAATTAACCAAATTATAAAGCATTAAGGCTTATAGTTTGTATATTTTACAGCTAAAATGCTATTAATCATTCATCGACTCCAGTTCATATTTACATAAATAGGCCATAAATTGATAGAATTTACTAAAATTAAACTACCTTTGTAGCATGCAGAAAAACGCTCAACTCACAGCTAACACGCTGAAAAACATGGATATCGAATTGCTAAATGCAATGCAGCTAGCAACGCTCGAAGCAAACGATAAAAATCAGGATTTAATACTATTATCGCCCACCGGTTCAGGCAAGACTTTAGCTTTCTTACTTCCTGTTTTAATGAGTTTAGACCCTGAAATTCAAAAGGTTCAAGCTCTAATACTTGCACCTTCGCGCGAATTAGCACAGCAAATTGAACAAGTTTGGCGCAGCATGGGAACAGGATTTAAAGTAAATACTTGCTTTGGAGGTAGGCCATCCAACAAAGAAAAACGCGATTTAACTGTTCCACCAGCATTATTAATTGGGACTCCTGGTCGGCTACAAGACCATATTGAACGTGAAAATTTCGAAATAGACGCTATTAAAACTCTTGTGCTTGATGAGTTTGATAAATCGCTCGAAATGGGATTTTCGGTACAAATGGAAAATATTATTCCACGTTTGGCGGCTGTAAATAAGCGCATACTCACTTCGGCAACCGATGCAGTGGCAATTCCTGCATTTACAGGCATTAAAAACCCTATAAAATTAGATTTTACCGAAAAAAACAATAAACTGAAAGGGCTTAAAACATTTACTGTGAAAGGGAAATCGAATGATAAAATGGATTTAGCATTCCAACTGTTGTGTCGATTAGGAAACGATTCAACCTTGGTGTTTTGTAATCAGCGCGAAACTGTAGAGAAGTTAAGTTCGTACCTCACAACTCGCAAGTTGGCCAATGAGTACTTTCATGGCAAACTGGAGCAACCCGACAGAGAACGTGCGCTTTCGAAATTCCGAAATGGAAGTTGTACAGCATTTATATCCACCGATTTAGCTTCACGTGGATTGGATATTCCTGAAATTAAAAACATTATTCATTTTGATATCCCAGTGCGTATTGATGAATACATACATCGAAATGGACGTACTGCACGTATGGAAAACGAGGGTTCAGCCTATGTTTTGTTAGGCGAAACCGAAAAATTACCAACATTTATCACACCCATTCCTGAAACATTTCTCCTACCTCCTATTGCCTCAGCACCACCAAAACCCGAATGGGCAACTTTGTATATTGGTAAAGGCAAAAAGGACAAACTTAGCAAAATGGATGTTGTAGGTTTTATGTTTAAGAAAGGTCAATTAGCTAAAGAAGAACTTGGTATGGTCGAAGTGAAAGAATTTTATTCGTTTGTTGCCATAAAAATAAATGCTGTTAATAAAGCACTTGCATTGGTACAAAACGAAAAAATCAAAAACATGAAAACCAAAATTGAATTAGCAGATTGAGAATAATTCTTAATTTTTAATTCTTAATTCTTAATTATCAGAAAGTTCCAACTTCAAGAATCGTCCGGTTTCACTCGTTTTGTGTGTAGCAACCTCTTGCGGTGTGCCACTGCAAATTACTTTTCCACCTGCTACCCCACCCTCAGGACCAATATCGATTATATAATCGGCTACTTTAATTACATCCATATTGTGTTCGATGATTATAACTGTATTACCTTTGTTTACCAAGCGGTTAAGCACTCCGAGCAGCACCCGAATATCTTCAAAATGCAAACCCGTAGTAGGTTCATCAAGTATGTAAAGAGTCATTCCTGTATCGCGTTTGGATAGCTCAGTTGCCAATTTTACGCGTTGACTTTCGCCACCCGAAAGTGTGGTGCTCGACTGGCCTAATTTAATATAACCCAGTCCCACATCTTGCAAGGTTTTAATCTTATTAAGTATAGATGGCTGATTTTCAAAAAACTCAACAGCTTGATTAATAGTCATATTTAGCACATCGGCAATGGACTTACCTTTAAATCGCACTTCAAGCGTTTCTTTATTATAACGTTTACCATCGCAAGTTTCGCAAGGCACATATACATCCGGTAAGAAGTTCATTTCAATGGTTTTATAACCATTACCACCACATGTTTCGCATCGGCCACCAGCAGTATTAAACGAGAACCGACCAGGTTTATAACCTCTGATTTTTGCTTCGGGTAAACTTACAAACACATTACGAATATCCGAAAAAACACCTGTGTAAGTTGCAGGATTTGAGCGTGGAGTACGCCCAATTGGCGATTGATCTACCTCCACTACTTTATCGATATGCTCCAAACCTTCAATACTTTTATACTCGAGTGGGTCTTGTAAGGAGCGGTAAAATTTCTGACTTAAAATGGGCTGAAGCGTTTCGTTTATCAAGGTTGATTTTCCGCTTCCCGAAACCCCAGTAACACAAATCATTTTACCCAATGGGAAAGATACGTTTACATTTTTTAAATTATTACCTTTAGCACCTTTCAAATGCAGAAAATGACCATTTCCTTCGCGTATTTTTTCAGGCAATTCAATACGTTTCGTATTATTTAAATAGGCGGAAGTCAATGTGTTAGCTTTGAGCATTTCGGCTGGCGTACCAGCAAAAACAACTTCGCCGCCATGCCTGCCGGCCAAAGGACCTAAGTCAATCACATAGTCGGCAGCTAACATCATGTCTTTATCGTGCTCAACAACAATTACCGAGTTACCTGTATCGCGCAATTGTTTAAGCGATTTTATCAAACGTTCGTTATCGCGTTGATGCAACCCGATACTGGGTTCATCC
Organism: uncultured Bacteroidales bacterium; assembly: GCA_903912795.1. GTDB lineage: Bacteria > Bacteroidota > Bacteroidia > Bacteroidales > Paludibacteraceae > Paludibacter. The sequence continues at coordinate 2,638 of CAIWIS010000021.1, read as the reverse complement.
AAAATATAGAGCACATTAACTAACTGAGAACCAATTTGTGTAGCCAAACGGATGCGCTGACTCTCACCACCCGAAAGCGACTGCGAACTTCGGCTAAGCGAAAGGTAATTTAAACCAACATCCAACAAAAATTGTAATCTACTTCGAATTTCCTTGAGAATTTCGGTAGCAATAGTTTTTTGCTTTTCGGATAAATGAGGCGTTACATTACTCAACCATATAGCTAACTCACCAATATCCATGGCCGATAGTTCAGCTATATTTTTATCATGTATTTTAAAGTGCAAGGATTCTTTTTTAAGCTTCGCTCCATTACACTCCGGGCATTTTATTTCTTTCGAAAATTGATTTGCCCACTTTTGTTCGGTTGCCGAAGCAGAATTATCGGCTTGAATTTCGATATATTTTAAAATACCATCGTAACTTAAAAAATAATTTGTCCCAATAGCCTGATTTTTAATATGCAAACGTTCTTCAGTTCCGTTCATTATATCATCAATAGCCTCCTCGGGAATATCTTTTACAGGCGTTTTCAAGTTACAATCGTACTTTTCAAGAATAGCTTCAATTTGCCAAAAAATAGTAGTGCTTTTGTGTTTACCAAGTGGCGAAATGGCTCCATTATAAATACTTAGGTTTTTATCAGGTATGATTTTATCCATATCAATCTGATTTACAAATCCCAACCCTTTGCATTTATGACAAGCACCATGTGGCGAATTAAATGAGAAATTATGTGGAGCGGGTTCATTATACGATATTCCCGAAGTAGGACACATCAGCATCTTACTAAAATAGCGGGCTTCATCGCTGTCTTTCTCAAGTAACATAACTATGCCATTACCTTGCTGCATGGCTTTTTGCATCGATTGTTTTAAGCGTTGTCGGTCTTTTCCACTAACTTGCAATTTATCTACAACTACCTCAATATCATGTATTTTATACCTATCAACCTTTAAGCCATGTGTTATTTCGCGCACTTCGCCATCAATACGAACATTTAAGTAGCCTTTTTTGCGTATTTGTTCAAATAATTCTTTGTAATGCCCTTTACGTCCACGAACAACGGGTGCCATTAAAAATGTTTTTTTTCCTTCGTAATCCTTCAATATCAAATCTACAATCTGATCTTCGGAATATTTAACCATTTTTTCACCAGTTACGTAAGAGTATGCTTCACCTGCTCTTGCGTACAGTAAACGCAAAAAATCGTAGATTTCAGTGGTTGTCCCTACAGTGGAACGCGGATTTTTATTGGTAGTTTTTTGTTCGATTGAAATTACAGGACTCAACCCTGTAATTTTATCAACATCTGGTCGCTCCATAGTGCCCAAAAAACTTCGGGCATAAGCCGAAAATGTTTCGATATACCGGCGTTGACCTTCGGCAAATATGGTATCAAATGCCAACGATGACTTTCCACTACCGCTCAATCCGGTAATAACGGTAAGTGCATTGCGGGGAATACTAACATCAATATTTTTTAGGTTATGAACTCTTGCACCTATTATTTCAACCTGCTCATTATCCTCAGCAGTAAATTTATTTTGTGAAGCCACACGTAATTTTATTAAAATGAATGATCATAAAAAACAACCTGCAAAGATACAAATTAATATACAATATCCTCCCGCTACTCATGGAGTAAGAGGAGGATATTTTCACACGTAAAATGCATCGCGTTATCAAAACGAAATGCACTGGGAAAGTATTTTTATAATTTAACGTCGTAAACAGGTTCTTCTACTATTTCAGGAACCAATTGATTGTATGTTACAATTCCGTTTTCGTCAATAGCTACTACCGAGCGAGCCATTAAACCTGCCAATGGGCCATCGGTCATCAGTACGCCATAATCAGTTGCAAAACTTTGATAACGGAAATCTGAAGCTGTAATTACATTTTCGAGACCTTCGGCACCACAAAAACGACTTGCAGCAAATGGTAAATCTTTTGATACACATACTACAACCACATTATCCTGTGCTGCTGCCCATTTATTAAAATTGCGAACTGATGCAGCACAAACGCCTGTATCGATACTTGGAAAAATATTCAAAACCACTTTTTTACCTTTGTAATCAGCCAAGCTGATTTCGTTCAATCCTGCTCCTACAAGTTTAAAATCGGGTGCCTTTGCTCCTACTACTGGTAAACTTCCGTTAATTGCTACCGGATTTCCTTTAAATGTTACTGTTGCCATGTTACTTTTTATAATTTAATTAGTTGTTGTTTTAATTCGAAAATTTAAAAAATTATATTCTTTAATCTCAATAACGAAATTCGGGCATTTTTGTTTACTTTTGTAATACAATTTTTTGGAACAATTGCATAAATGAAATTCAAATACATTATAATATTCTCATTATCAACATTATTTCTATTTTCGTGTGGCGACCCTCATGAGTATAATGTCGACCCCACTTTTTCGGAATTTGTACACCGATTTGAGCAAGAAGCTGCAAAAAGAGGTAAAAATTATCAACTTCAATCATCGGGGCTAATCATTGAATTCTCGAAATTGAAGAACGATCAAGCTGGACTTTGTCATTACGAGAATCCAATCCGTATTGAAATTGATTCGGCTTATTGGCGAAAAATTAGTACTGTTGCAGGCGCCTATTATATGAAAGAAAAC
>CAIWIS010000020.1 GCA_903912795.1 uncultured Bacteroidales bacterium | reverse complement strand
ACACCATTAGGAATATACGTTACCACCAATCCATTGTTCGTAGTTTTCATAGTAAATGGATAGTTGAAAAGATTGGATGCCGTGCCATTTTTCATCAATGCCGACCACCAGTCGTTTGTTGGTGCAGGTTTTCCTAGGGCAGATCCCGAAAATTGAGGTGTGCCCGAAGGATATCCATTGCGTCCGGCGGCATCAGTGCCCGGAAATGTTTTGGTATAACTGCCGCTCCCGACATTTACGATTTGTGCATTCAGGTTCAAAGCCAAGAAAAAACTTAGCATCAGCATCATTGAATGATGAAAAAAATGATTGGTTTTCATTGAATATTTTTGTGTTTTTAAATTTTCAGAATAAATTTACAATTTAACAATTTTTTGAGTCATTGATTCTCCATTAGCCAACTTTATGGTAATCAAATAATTGCCTGCATAAATGTTATGCAAATCAAGATTCATTTCTCGACTATTCGTTTGTGTGCTAAGCAGTATTTGTCCCACTAAATTTCGAACAGTTATCGTGCTTATTTCCTGATTGGCTGTTATTTTCACCTTATCGCTAAATGGATTTGGGTACAAACGAATATCAAACTCATTTGGTGATTGTAATCCACTCGGCCCATTCGAATTGAACGAAATATTATCCCAATATACAATTCGTTCGGCATTACGCGTGCCAACATTATCGGGTATAAGTGTCATGCGGGTAATGGTTTGACCAATTTTATCCGTAAAATCGAAGGTAATTTCTTCCCATTTATTGATTTGTGTGTTGGCAACTGCTTTTTCGAAGTTTGCTCCACCATTTTCAAATTTCAATAAAAAACTACTGATAAATGGCTTGTAAACCTGAATTTTTACTTTGCAATTGTCTGGTGAAAACGTAATACTTCCAATATTATCGGAATAAATGCCAGCCCACGATTGTGCGCCCACACTAATTTTATATTTTGCACAATTGGCTGATGTGTTAATGCCCGAAGAGGAAGGATTTGGAACAACTGCGTATAAATCGGTGCCATTTGCACCATTTCCAAACGATTGCCAGGTCCAGTCGTGTCCCACAGTTTCGAAATCGATAGTTGCGAGTTTAAAGGCTTCGCCGGTTGTTGCCGAAACTACAATCGGGTTGTTTGCTGCTGAATTTCCGTTACCATCTTTAGCTACAATGGAAAAATTATAGAGCGTAGAGGAGTTTAAACCTGTAATAACATGCGATTTTTGAACGCCCGAAGTTCCTTTTACCTGAACGGAAGATGTTCCGTATGCAATTTGATAATACACTGAGCCTGAATTGTCGGCTCCGTTTAGTAATAATTCAACCGAATTTGGGGTAACTGCACCTTTTGTGGCAGTGAATGACGTTGGAATTTCGTTGTCGACAATGTTGGAAGGGCCATTAAATTCTTCGCCGGCAACTCCCTTTTGATAAATACGTACATAATCAACATACATTTTCACGGGCGTTCCATCAACCGGCAAAGCGGTGATTTTAGAGATATTTGCATTTCCCGTAATTCCGGTAAAGTTGCCACCTACGGCCAGATTAAACAAAATGCCAAACGGTTTGTGAAAGTAATTACTTACCTGACCGGGAACGCGTTGACCGGCAATGCTCATTTCAAAATAAGGTGTATTGTTAGGAAATTTGTCTAAATCGAGATACATTTTAATGTTACTTGCGTCCCAAATCAAGGTAAATAAATGGAAATCGTCCTGCAAACTGTAAGCTGCCGTATTGTCTTTGGCATAATAGGTCCAGTTTTCGCCCCAGTGGCAAGCACCATTAAAATATTTATCTTGTGTTCCTCTCGAAATACCATTTACATTGCCCATTTCCAGAATGTCGATTTCGCCACATCGCGGCCAACCAACGGTTGAGTAGTCTTCACCCATCATCCAAAATGCAGGCCACAAGCCATTGGCAGATAAAGGGAGTTTCATGCGTGCTTCAATCTTGCCGTATTTTGCAGACACATTTCCGCGCGTCACCAAGCGACCCGAAGTGACAACTTTTCCTCCAAAGTTTTCGCGTTTAGCACTTATAACCAAGCAATTTACACCGCTTGTGTGTTGTTCAATCGAAATATTTTCGCGACGGTAATACTGCATTTCGTTGTTACCACCACCATCACCATTCACTTCTACAGTCCAGTGTTTTGTTTCGTTTAAAACGGGATTGTCGAAATTATCTTCCCACATTAATTTATAATCCTGAGCCGAAATAATATTAGGCATTATAACAAAAGACAAAGCAGTCAGGAAAATTCGTGTAGTGAATTTCATTGGAATAGAGTTTGAAAGTGAATTAAATTT
>CAIWIS010000019.1 GCA_903912795.1 uncultured Bacteroidales bacterium | reverse complement strand
CAGTTTATATCCCCGATGAGGATAGGCATACGCTGTGTGTGTCGTCGCAAGTAGGTTGTAAAATGAATTGTTTGTTTTGCATGACAGGTAAGCAAGGATTCACGTCCAATCTTTCGGCAGCAGAAATATTGAACCAAATACTCTCAGTTCCCGAAGCAGATAAACTGACCAACCTTGTGTTTATGGGCATGGGCGAACCTATGGATAATTTGCCAAACTTGTTACGTGCCTTGGAAATACTCACAGCCGATTATGGCTATGCTTGGAGCCCACGCCGCATTACGGTGTCGACCATTGGCGTAATTCCAAAAATGAAAATCTTTTTGGAACATACAAAATGCCATTTAGCTATTAGTATGCACTCGCCTTTTACCGATGAGCGACTGAAAATTATGCCTGTCGAAAAGCCATTTCCGATAGCTGAAGTACTTGCTGAGTTGAAAAAACATGATTTTAGCCACCAACGTCGTGTGTCGTTTGAGTACATAATGTTCGATGGTTTTAACGACTCTATGCGCCATGCAGTAGAAATGGTTCGCTTACTTAAGGGCATTGATTGCCGCGTAAATTTAATACGTTTTCATGCCATACCTAATGTAGATTTGAAAACTTCGAACGAAGATAAAATGGTGTTTTTCCGCGATTATCTCACTTCGAATGGAATTACTACTACCATTCGAAAATCCCGTGGTGAAGATATTTTTGCTGCTTGTGGCATGCTCTCGACGCTCGAAAAACAAAAAACGAAAGTAGAAACAGTTTAGTTCCTCACTCAATAATTACGATTATTATTCAATAATGGTTTTTTATTCATTTTTTTGTATACATTTGCTGTGTAATAAGTAATAGGAAATAAATAATGTCGCATTTGTAAAAAATAATAATTTCACAAATCAATTGTAACTTCAAGTCCCCTTTAGGGGATATAGGGGCAGTTAAAACATTAATTTTTGCCGCCCCAAGCCCCTAAAGGGGATGTAGAGTTACTTTCGTCTTTAAAAAAATGGTATATTTTATTTGAACATTTACTTAATTCTCATATATTAATTTTTAAAACTCAACTACCATGATTCTTTTAATTATTGTCGGCATTGTTGTTTTTGCTGTAGGATATGCAGCTAAAAAAGCGAATTCTCCTATTTATCCTTACAGTGGAATTATCAAAACTGTGGGAATTGTTATTGCTATTGTAGGTGCATTATCCGCATCAATTGTTCAAATAAATCCTGGCGAAATTGGAGTGCAAAAACTTTTTGGAAAAGTAAGTAACACCATATTGGTTAGTGGTTTAAATTTAATTAATCCATTGGTTGAAGTGGTGACTTTCGATACAAAAACGCAAAATTACACCATGTCGGGAGTTTTGGACGAAGGTGAGAAATCAACTGATGATGCTATCCGAGTTTTGTCGGCCGATGGTTTGGAGGTTATTATTGATTTAACTGTTTTGTATAAAATTGTACCTACCGAAGCTCCACGTATTTTACAAGAAATTGGTACTGATTATCGCAATACAATTGTTCGACCAATTTGTCGCACAAAAATACGCGATAATGCTGTGTATTACGATGCAGTGGCTTTGTACTCGACCAAACGTGATGAGTTTCAGGCTCGAATTTTTAAAACCATCGAATCAGATTTTAAATCGCGTGGTTTGATGTTGGAACAACTCTTGGTTCGTAATATCACATTGCCTGCTTCGGTTAAAACAACTATCGAATCGAAAATTAATGCCGAACAAGATGCTCAAAAAATGACTTTTGTGCTTCAAAAAGAAAAACAAGAAGCTGAACGTAAACGCGTTGAAGCTCAGGGTATTGCCGATTATCAAAAAATATTAAGTACTGGTTTGAGTGATAAACAGTTACAATACGAAATGATTAAAGCAATTGCCACTTCGCCTAATGCAAAACTCATAATTATGAATGGGGGTAAAAATAGTACGCCCGTAATTTTGGATGCAAAATAATCCCAGCATTTTATTTGAAAAAATCTAATTAACTAGTGAACAGTATAAAGAGTTCTTATATTATTATTGTTGCATTTTTGTTGGTGCAATTCAGTTGTACAACTCCACCAATTGATGAACCTATAGTGGAGCAGCCTGTTTCGGATACTACTCAGGTGCTTGCTTATATGTATGATATAGTAGCATTGCCGGAATATAATCTCGAAATTAGCACGGCTGAATGGAATAAATTTTTGACTTATTTTGATCAAAATCCAAATAACGAAGAATATATATTGGCAGCTTGTACTGTTACCAAACAAAAAAACGAACATAAATTTGCTGCTGTAGGCATGCGTTTGCGCGGTAATACAAGTAGGCGTAGGGCCGAAGGTGTAAAAGGCGAAATGCATAATCCAGTTGCTCCCGATTGGCATCATGCCAGTTTTACGGTTAAATTTAACAAGTACAACAAGACACAGAAATTTTTAGGGCAGGAAAAAATTATTCTGAAATGGTTTAAGGACGATGCGCTTTATGCTCGCGAAGTGTATTGTTACGATTTGTTTGAGCGTTTTGGCGTGTGGTCTGCACCACAATCCAGCTATTGCAAGCTAACCATTAAAATAAAAGAAGATGCAAAAGCAGCTTATTTTGGTGTTTATCAACTTGTTGAACCTGTCGACGAAGATTATTTGCGAAATAGAACAACCCGTTTTGGAGATATAAATGGTTTTTTGTGGAAAGCAAACTACGGTGCCGATTTTAACAACAGCGATAAAAGCCGTATGGGTCTCGAAAAAATAACACTCACTAGTACTTATGAGCCTGTTTACGATTTAAAAACAAATAGTGCAAGCCTCGAGGCTGCTAAAACGCAACTGGCTGAGTTTATTGATAATGTGCGCACAAAAAGTGGCGATGATTTTAAACAATGGATTCAACAGCGAACTGATGTGGAATTATTACTCAAAACATACGCAGTAAATGTAATGTGTGGCATGTGGGACGATTATTGGAATAATAGTAATAATTTTTATTTTTACTTTGATACGACTGGTAAATTTTGGTTTATACCTTATGATTATGATAATACATTAGGTACTTCGCTTTTGATGACCGATGCAGCCAAACGTGACCCGCTTAATTGGGGAAAATCGAGCAATCCGCTTATTAAAAAGATTATTAGCATACCTGAATTTCAAACAATTTACAAAAATCAATTGAAAACTTTGGGTGATAGTACTCAAAATTATTTTAATGCCAAACAAAGTATTCCTCGCATACAAAAATGGCACAAATTAATTCAAAACCATATAGTTAACGATACCGAGGAAGATATGAGTATTCAGGATGTGCCTGCTTCGTGGGGCAATTGTTCGTTTTACCGACTGCTATCAAACGAGAATAACTTTTTTAAAACCAAGGTGAGTTATATACCTCAATAAGTTAGTATGAGAATTACACTAATTCAGGATAAAATATATTGGGCTGATATATCGGCAAATTTGAGTGCGATTGAAGTAAAACTCGAAAAATTGAATGGAACAACCGATTTGGTGGTTTTGCCCGAAATGTTTAGCACAGGTTTTTGTACTGATAAACCCGAATTGGCCGAAACCATGAAGGGTGAAACTATGGCACGTTTAAAAAAATGGACTTCAAAGTATCAAATAGCCATTGCAGGTAGTTTTATTGCTACCGAAAACGGTAAAACCTATAATCGTGGTTTTTTCGTATTTCCCAATGGAAACGTTGAAACTGCTGATAAACGACATTTGTTTAGTGTGGGTGGCGAGCATAATCATTTTTCGGCAGGTAACAAAAAATTGCTTGTTAACTACAAAGGTTTTAATATACAGGTGCTTATTTGCTACGATTTGCGTTTTCCGGTATGGGCACGCAATGTGGATAATGAATATGACTTGTTGATTTATGTGGCTAATTTTCCTGAAAAACGCATTCGGAATTGGGATATATTATTGCAGGCTCGCGCCATCGAAAACCAATGTTATGTATGTGGTGTAAACTGTGTAGGAGTGGATGGTGCTGGGATTTCGTACAATGGTCATTCGGTTTTACTCGATTACTTGGCCAATTCTTTAATGTCTTTTCCCGAGTATGAAATAGGTACTGCTACGTTTGAACTTAATAAAGAATCGCTTGAGAAATTCCGTTCCAAATCGCCTTTTTGGAAGGATGCTGATAGGTTTAATATTCAAGATTAATCTTTTTAAAATCATTTCTTTAGGCGATATTAATTTACGTTCCTCTTTTATTTATTGTATGAAGTTTAACTTGTTGATATTATTGTTTTTACCTGCAATCTTATTTTCGCAAATAACATTAACAATTCCACAAATTCAGGGTAGTGGAATGTCTACAACTTATGCCGGGCAATCTGTAATAACTACAGGTATAGTTACTGCTAAATTTATAGGTACTGGTAAAATAAATGGCTATTTTTTGCAAGATGAAACTGGCGATGGCAATTCGGCTACATCCGATGCAATATTTGTGTACTCTAGTACCGATAATGTTAATGTTGGAGATAAAATCAAGTTAACTGCTACTGCAAGCGAATATAATGGGCGAACACAACTCTCAACTATAAGTTCAAAAGAATT
>CAIWIS010000018.1 GCA_903912795.1 uncultured Bacteroidales bacterium | reverse complement strand
TAGTCGTATGGGTAGCAAGGCTCACCGCAAAGCGGCATGTGCCACCTGCCTTGCATATTATAATATAATATTAAAAACGGGGTTAGAAAAGTGATTGAAGCAAAACGAATGATATTAACTAAATAAATTCAATTTTATGAAAACACATGGTTGTCAAATTTTTCTGTTCCTTATAGTATTTATTCTTTCATCTTTTAGTGCTTGTGAAGAACCAGATCCTACTGTACTGCCTGCCGAAACTCAATCGGGTAAAAATACTTTTGGGTGCTATGTGAATAATGAGCTTTATGTTGGTGGATTCTCAAACCTTATGGGGCCAAATTCACTTAATGCAACTTACAATAAGAAATTAAATTACATCTCTATAGAATCTTATGGTGTTGTGAATAATATATATGGACAATCTATAGTTGTTACAGCATATTCACTTAAGATTGATAGTATTATGGCAATTGAATTAGGATATTTTTATCCTAATGACATGCGTTTTTCATACCCTTATTATACTGTCAAAAAATCTGGTGAAATATATTTCACCAGATTAGATACTATAAAAAAAATTGTAAGCGGGAGATTTCAATTTACAGCGAAAAGTGCATCCTCAATTGACCGTCTTGAAGGCAACGATACTGTTAAAATAACAAATGGAAGATTTGATTTAGTATTAACTATAAATGAATAAAAGTATGAAAATAAATCGTTGGGAAATCTTTTCATTTCTATTCGTATTGATTTTAACAATATGTACCGGTTGCGATGACCCTATTGACCCTACTGTGTTACCTGCCGAAACTCAAACTGGCAAAAATTCCTTTGGGTGTTATGTAAATAATGAACTGTTTGTAAACTCAGACAAATGGGGCATTACAATTGGAGCCTCATACACAAAGTCTACAAAACTTATTCAGGTTTATTGCTTCAATAAAAACCGAAATTCTATTAGCATTGATGTAAATACATTGTCGTTAAATGAAAAATTTAATATATCGAAGGTAGAATATGCTTTTAGTTCAGACTCGATAAAACTTGCAGATGGAAGCTATACTTTTAATAGGAATTTATATTTAGGTAAAAATATACCAGTAATTACAATAACAAAATTTGACACTCTCAACCATATAATCAGTGGGAAATTTGAATTTGAACTGAAAAATTTAGAAGATACTACTAAAATCATTAAATTCACTCAAGGTAGATTTGATGCCTATTTATCCATTTTCAAATGACAAAATTCTTGTTGTACTTCCTTAGCCGAGCGTAGGTTGGAACACTCAGTGTCCAGTTCCAGTTTCAGTATGGTGAGCGGGGTATTGTCATTAATTATCTGGTATGCTAATGGTACAATAATTTTTATTTGTAATTCTGAAAGTAAATAGTTTAAAACTAATTATCAATTCTGTAAGCAACAACAATAAATAACCGAGAAAAATGAAAAACATCTTCGTCCTTATTTCCTTTTTAAGTGTTTTGGCTGCATCTGCTCAAAAGTATGTGCCATTCCCAACACAACAGGCACAATGGAATGTGTGTTATGGTACAGGCACTAATTATTTTCCAATGTCTTATTACATTTTGCAGTATTCGTTACAAGGCGATACCACCATAAATGGAGTTGTGTATCATAAACTCTATAAAAATGTTGATAGTTTCGATAAACCTAATTTCCGATATGCCGGAGCTTTACGTGAACAAGATAAGAAAATTTATTTTTATGGCTTTGGTTACTCTTGGTCAACTGAACCAACAATGTTTAATTCTGAAAGATTAATATATGATTTTAACAAAAGTGTGGGTGATAATGTATATTCAGACCTTGACAATTATTATCTCTATACCATTGTGGCAATTGATTCGGTAAAAATTGGCACAGAATTCAGAAAAAGGTATAAACTTAGCGTCGCTAACGAGTATATTATCGAAGGAATAGGCAATATTGCTGGAGGTATATTCTCAAACATTACGCCCATTCCTACTTGCATAGGCTGTCAGCTAAGTTGGGAACTTATGTGTTTTTCGCAAAATGGCGAAACGGTTTACAAAAACCCAAGTTTTGTGGATTGCAATTCGTCGCTTCGTGCCGGAATTATTGACCTGTACGATAACAATGCACAACCCACACGCTCTACATTGCAGCCTACGCTGAGTAGCAGTTTTGTAAGTTTAAAATTCAAATCGTTCGGCAATAAATGTGAGTACATTCAGATAATGGATATGCTTGGCAAACATGTACAGTTTATCCCTACATCCCATAAGCTCGAATACCAAATCGATGCTTCGAGTTTAAACAATGGACTCTATTTTATAAAACTGAATTATAGCGACAAAACCGAGTTTCATAAGTTTCTTAAAAAGTAAGGTTTTATGAAAATCACTTGACAATGCGCAATTTCGTATATCTGATGAGTCGAGGGTTGACTTTCTTTAGGGTCAATTCAAATAAAAAAGCGAAATGCCTTTAAAATAGGTGTTTCGCTTTTTTTTTGTTTGTATTTGAAAATTAAGTTAATTAATATTCAGTCGTTGTGAATAAATTTTATATCTTTGTGCTGATTTTGGTTTTAGCCTATTTAATGATGCATATTATTACATTTTGTATTGTTTTTGTAGGTTTAAATCAATAATCATCAATTACTTAATATAAATTTTTAAAACATTTTATTTTATGAAAAACTTCTTTTTTGTGTTATTGTTTTTAGTGTCGTTTGTTGGTCTACAGGCTCAAGAACAAGGTAAAGTACGTGTAGCCGGAAATATCGGATTAAGTTTGCCCGCCATGGGGGCTGGTATGTCCATCGATTTATTGGATATACGTTATAATATTAAAGATAATATTAATGTTGGTGTAAAAATTGGTGGAGCGTTTATGGTGCGTGATATGCAGGAAATTAGTGCCACAACAGGAACAGCTATCATGCATCTTAGTAGCAACACGATGATTGTAGGGGATTATTATTTTCCCAATGGTAGTGCCTTTGCACCATTTGTAGGAGCAGGGATTGGTTCTTTCAGTATTTATGATATAAAAATGGATTTTGATCCATCTCAATCGGTTAATTATACTTACACAGATTTTCCATTACCTTCACGAACAATTGGAGCTGCTTTCCGTGGAGGATTTGAATTAGGTCGCCTTCGTCTAGCTATGGAATACAATATGATTCCTCGCACTAAAATGTACGATGTTGCTAATATTATGCAACAAGTGGGCACTTCGGCCAATAGTTATTTAACAATAAATTTGGGTTTCTACTTTGGTGGAGGCAGATGGCGTAAATAAGTACTGCCATACTATAGCTCTAAATAAAAACTGCTCTCAAAAAGTTGATTAACACTTTAGGAGAGCAGTTTGTATTTTCAGGAAAAGAACTTATTCAGCAACTTCAGCTGGTTCTTCGGCAGCAACTTCGGCTGGCGCATTAGCAGCAGCTTCGGCTTCGGCAGCAGCAGCTATAGCGTCCGATTTTTTCTTAGCTAGTTCAGCAGCTTTCGCTTTGTTTACTTCTACTTCGGCAGCCATACGGGCTTTTGCAGCAGTAGCTTTTTCAGCAGCTAATTGTTCTTTTGTTTTGTTTACGTTAGCTTCTTTCGATGCTTTCCATGCTTCGAAACGTTTGTCGGCTTCAGCAGCATCAAAAGCTCCTTTTTTCACACCTTCCAACAAGTGTTTTTTCATTAACACGCCTTCGGCCGAAAGAATGTTACGAGTAGTGTCTGTTGGTTGTGCTCCTGTAGTTAACCAATGCAAAGCGCGTTCGAATTTCAAATCGATGGTTGCAGGGTTAGTGTTAGGATTGTACGAACCGATACGTTCGATAAATTTACCATCACGTGGTGCGCGACTGTCGGCAATAACGATATGATAATAAGCATATCCTTTACGACCATGACGTTGCAATCTAATTTTTGCGGGCATTTTCTTAATTTTTAATTTGTTATACCTAATGCTTTTTCTCGAAAAGCGGCTGCAAAGATAGTGTTTTTATTTTGATTATAAAGTAATTGAATGCTTTTTTTTGATGATAATTGATTTTTGACTAATTTCGCCAATGAATATAAACCTCAAATAAATTTCGGTTATGCAAATAATAGCTTGTAACGATGATTTTGCTCCACAAATTCTGGATATTTTTAACGATGCTATACTAAATACTACAGCACTTTACGACTATAAACCCTGGACTATGGAAACCATGCGCGTGTGGTTCGAAACCAAGCGGCAGCATAACTTTCCGGTTATTGGATTGGTTAACAACGAAGGTAGGTTGATGGGTTTTGGTTCGTACGGACAGTTTAGGGTGCGGCCGGCTTACAAATATACCGTCGAAAATTCGCTCTATGTGCATCGTGATTTTCGCGGACAAGGTTTGGGCAAAATTTTATTAGCCGAGATTATTAAAAATGCCAAGGATCAAAACTATCATTGCATTATTGGTGTTATCGATGCTGCTAACGATGTGAGTATTGGTTTGCATCAATCGTTTGGATTTGAGCAGGTTGGTGTTTTTAAAGAAGTAGGTTTCAAGTTTGGAAAATGGCTGGATGCTGCTTTTATGCAACTCACATTGCAAACTCCCGAAACTCCTGTTGAGGGTTAATTAAGTACATTCTTTTGTTATTTCAAAATTTAATGTAACTTTGTGCTACTTTTATGTAAATACGTAACACGATGTCAGTAGCCCGTTTTGGTGTTTCCCTCGAAAATGAATTGCTAGAAGCTTTGGATGCTTATGTTCAGGATAACATGTTTCCGAACAGGTCGCAGGCTATTAGGCATTTGATAGAGAAAAACTTAGTAGAAAAAAAGTGGAAGTGTAATAATATTGTGGCTGGTGCTATTACGTTAATTTACGAATGTAATAAACTCGACACGCAGTTACGCTTATCCGAAATTAAGAAAAAAGCTTTATCCGAAATTTTATCCGTGCAAAGTTTATATATTTCTGAAAATAAAATTTTGGAAATTATTGCCGTTAAAGGAACTTCGCACAAATTAACTGAACTTTCGGATGCATTTATTGGCATAAAAGGTATCGAACATGGTAAATTAATTATGAGCAAAGTCGATTAATTTTTTTTGTTCATTGGGTAACACGATTATGTATATAAATAACACCTATTGAAAATTAATAATATAGAATGAGAAAAATCAATTTAGTTATAGTTTTAAAACTGATAAGTCTTGCGGTTTTTGCACAAAGTGGAATACGAGATTCTGTCCGATTGGATGAAGTGGTGGTAACTGGTTCAAAATCTGAAATATCTCGTAAAATAGTTCCCTTATCGGTTTCGCAAATTTCCAAACAAGAGATTGAACGATCAGGCCAAATCAATATTTTACCAACTCTGAATACGTTTACCCCAGGTGTTTTTGTTACTGAGCGCAATGTGCTTGGTTTTGGTGTATCAACAGGTGGCTCGGGTAGTATTAGTATGCGAGGTGTGAGTAGCTCTCCCAATACAAGTGTTTTGGTGTTGATTGATGGTCATCCGCAGTATCAGGGTATTTTTGGGCATCCGCTGGCTGACGCTTATGTGGCTTCGGATGTGGAGAAAGTGGAGATTATACGTGGTCCAGCATCATTGCTATATGGCTCAAATGCTATGGGTGGCGTTATCAATATTATTACGCGTAAAAATAGCAATGAGGGTATTAGTGGAAGTGTTGGAGCGTCGTACGGGTCGTATAATACACAGAAATATTATGGAACTATAGGTTTTAAAAAAGATAAGTTCAGCGTTTTTGCTTCTGCCAATCACGACCAAACAGACGGAATACGTGCCAATACCGATTTTAAAATTACAAATGGTTTTACAAAAGTTGGTTATGAGTTTAATCAGAATTGGAATATTTCGGCCGATTTTAATATAGCTAAATACAATGCCAATGATAATGGTCCGGTTTGGAAAACACCAACTCCAGTAATTGCTCCTAATACGGTGGCTGCTGCTCCGGCACCTTTCGGTATCGATATTTTACGTGGAAAAACCTCTGTGTCTATCGAAAATAAATATGCTCGTATGGATGGTGCATTAAAATTGTATCATAATTTTGGAGAACATATTTTGCCTGATAATAAATTGCCTAACAACACAATAAGTCCCTTTCGCTCAACTGATAGAAGTAGTGGTATAATGATATTCGAAACGTTTAAATTATTGAAAAACAATAGCATTACTGTAGGCGCCGATTTTAAACAATATGGTGGAATGATCAATCAACTTCCTATAAAAGATACTTTAATTACAATAAACGAACTGTCAGCTTATGCTTATATGCAACAAACATTGTTCACTAAATTTACATTGAGTGCTGGTTTACGGTTCGAGAATAACTCAAAATTTGGGAATGAATTGATTCCAATGGCTGGTTTAACGTATAGTTTAAATCAAAATACAAGTTTTAAAACGTCGGTTTCAAAGGGTTTCCGGAGTCCAACCATTATGGAATTGTATATGAATGCGCCTGTGCCAAATCCGAATTTGGAACCTGAACGCATGATAAATTATGAAATCAGTTGGTTGCAATCATTACTCCATAATAAACTGAGATTTGAACTCACTACTTATAAAGTTATAGGCCAAAACATGATACTTGTAACAGGAGTTTTTCCAAATTTGAAAAAAGAAAATGTGGGGTCGTTTTCGAATCAGGGAGTTGAGTTTTCGGCCAAATATGCTGTAAGTAAGAACTTACATTTACATGCCAATTACAGCTACTTGGATTTGAGTAAAGCAGTTGTAGCTGCGCCTCGCCAGCAGTTAAATGTCAGTGTTAATTACGATTATAAAATTTGGAATCTGAATGTATCTACACAATACATTGAAAAACTGTACACATTTGTTTC
>CAIWIS010000017.1 GCA_903912795.1 uncultured Bacteroidales bacterium | reverse complement strand
ATTAAAGCATTTAACGAAAGGCAAATAATACATTGTGAATTTATAAATAAAACAACTACCGTTGAAATTGCTCCCGAAAAATCTATTGCTCTGTTCCGTATTCTTCAAGAATCGCTTAATAATGCTGTAAAACACTCACAAGCATCGTTAATCGACGTTGAATTGGGTTGTGATAATAATATAACCTATCTCCAAATTAGTGATAATGGTGTAGGGTTTGATTTATCCATGAAAAAACGCAATGATTCTTATGGCCTTACCGGCATGAAAGAACGGGCATACTTGCTCGAAGGAAAAGTTGATATTTGGAGCGAACCAGGCAAAGGTGTAAAAATTAGAGTGGAAGTTCCTGATAGTTTAGACGCTTAAATTTCCTCTTTTTCAATGCTTTGTATAACAAGTCCCGCTATGGTCATGCCAAACATGGCGGGCATATACGAGGTTGTGCCATTTACTTGTGCTTTGAGGCTGCACCACTCGTGATTTACCAAGTCGGGGTCGCCTGGTCCTTCAAGTGCTTTGGGGCAAAGGCATTTTTCGGTACCGCAGGCAGCGTTTTCGCCTTTGTTTTTGAGTAGTTCGTCGCTATATACGCACATAAACTTTTTGCTAGTTCCTCCCATTTTTTTTAATCTACTACGTAAAGCAGCTCCCAGCGGACAGCCTTGTACTTTCCAAAATTCAGCTACTTTTATACGAGTTGGGTCCATTTTCAGAGCAGCTCCCATCGACGAAAAAAAACTGGCCTTGGTTTTGGTGGCTGTTTGTATTAAATGTACTTTGTTGGATAAACTATCAATGGCGTCGATAATATAATCGTATGTATCAAGTTCAAACGATTCGGAAGTTTCGGGGCTATAAATTTTTTGAAGTGCGGTGATTTCGGCTTTAGGATTAATTTCTAATAAGCGCTCCTTTAGAACTTCTGTTTTTACTTTTCCTACGGTTTTGGTAGTTGCTAGTAATTGTCGGTTTACATTAGTAACGCAAACCCTATCCGAATCCACTATTGTAAGTTGATTTATACCCGAGCGTACCAAGCTTTCGGCACACCAACTACCTACACCACCAATTCCGAAAATTATAACTCGTTTTTGAAATGCTTTTTCGATAAAACTTTTTCCTAACAATAATTCAGTACGTTGGAAAATTCCTTTTTCTATTCCCATATCCTTTTTATAGCGCTTTTAGGCTACAAAGTTATGCCTTTTTTCTAATTTGTACAAGTTAAATGCTTTGTGATTACTGCTACCTTCTTAATATCAGTTAAAAAGCAATCTAAAACATTCAAATTACTAAAAAATAGCACTTACAAAGAATTTAATCTTTTAAAAAAATTATCTTTGTATCAGAATTAACAAATGAAAATTATGCTACAAGCATTTATAGTGTCGGCTATCTTACTGATAATAGGAGTTTTGATACTAGGATTTAGAATTTTTTTTATCAAAGGAGGCGAATTTCCCAATATTCATATTGGAGGAAATAAAGCATTGAAGGACAAAGGAGTACACTGTGCAACTACCCAGGATAGGGATGCTCAAAAAGCAAAACCAATTAGCCGAATTGATTTATACAACGAAGTTTCAAAATTATAATTTTATAAGAACAGCATGAAAAATCTTTCACTCATTTTAAACGGCGTTTTAGCCATAGCAGTTATTGTATTGTTTGTAAAAGTGTTTAGCAGCAATGCCGGTAGTTCAAGCAAATCTGCTCCATTTAGCAAAGAAGAAATTAAAGCCGGAAAATTGCCGATTGCTTACATCAATGTCGATTCATTATTGTCGAATTACCAGTTTGCAAAGGATGCTAACGAGTCATTAATACGCAAACAAGAAGATTCACGATTAGATATAAATACCAAAGCGCGTCAATTACAACAAGAAATGGCCGAATTTCAACGTAAGTTGGAAGCCAATGCTTTTTTAAGTCGTGAGCGTGCCGAGCAAGAACAAGCTCGTTTGGTACGTCGTCAACAGGATTTGCAACAGTTGGATGGTAAGCTAAGTCAACAAATTATGCAAGTTCAGCAAAAAATGAGTGAGCAATTGCGCGATACCATTAATGCGTTTCTGAAACAATATAACAAGGATAATAAATACGAAATGATAATTAGTAATACTGCTAGCGATAATGTTTTGTTTGCTCAAAAAGGCTACGATATTACTGTTGAAGTTACTAAATTGCTTAACGAACGCTTCAAAGCTAAAAAATAAATTGCAATTTTAAGTTGATAAATTCATAATCTTAAAAAGGGCTGTATCGTTTGTTGATACAGCCCTTTTTAATGTACATTTAATGACTTCCTCGAACTCCGTTTGATTGATTGGTGGATTGTTGCGGCTCGCGTACAAACATCCAAAATAGCACCGATACGGCAACTAATAACCCGCATATTATATACAAAAGTTGATAATTCTCGGTCTGTTTAATTACATTGGCCACTCCATTACTCATCATTTGCGGAAGCACCACTGCTAAATTGAAAACTCCCATATACAATCCCATTTTAGCTGGATTAACTCGCTCGCTCATAATGGCAAATACGATAGATATTACTGCCGACCAGCCTATTCCGACCAAAAACATGCCGATGTAAAAATCAATTTCGAGTTTTCCTAAAAATGCTATGTAAAAATAGCCAACAACGGCAAAGCTAAGTGCCGAAATGTAGGTTTTAACGCGTCCTATTTTTCGTGAAACCGATTGAAGAAGTAAGGGAAATACAGCTCCAACAAAGTTTAGGATCAAAAAACCAAGCGAAACAATATTGCCAACAGATGCATCGGCTGATTGAGTAACACCCGTTAATGCTTGTGCAAACCAATTGGCAGTGAGCGTGCTGATTTCAACATTAGGAAGAATTTGTTTCTCGATAAAAAAGCCGGAAATGATAAACATGCTTTGAAATGCTACCCATGTAAATGAGTGTGCTAGCATTATTTTGTGAAATTCGTTTTTGTTCGAAACTGTTTTTAATCCTTTGATTATAAGTGTTATGCCTATAACGATAGAGTAGGCAAGTGCGGCAATTAAAATGGGATTATGATATGGTGCAAGCGACTCGTTGAAATGATTTACAACACTAAAAACACCAAATACCAAAAAGCCATACAATGGGAAAATTTCTTTCAGTATTTGACTTACACCAAATTTCTCGGTCGATTTTGTATCGGCTTCCACCTCTTTTTTCTCTTCGATAAAAAGTATTGGAAAAACTGCTGTTGCAAAAACCAAAAATGCAGCAATAAAAAGCAGGGTTTCGTTACCAAAAACCATGGAAAGAAAGTACGCAAATACGCCAAAAAATCCGGATACAATTTGCATCCATACAAAGCCCGCCATGCGTATTTTTCCCTCAGGCGTTAAATCGGCAATTATGGATCGGGCAGGATTAAAGGTTACATTAACCGATAAGTCAAGAAAAAGTGCTATTATTGATGCAATTATAATAATATCGGTAATGCCCGTGATTTGAGAAATTTCGCGGATATAAGGCAAAGCCAGAAAAGCCAACGTACTAATCATGCCGCCTATCATTATAAACGGTCGCCTACGGCCACCCATAAACCAAACATTATCGCTGACTAATCCCACAATTATTTGTCCGAAAATTCCGGCTATAGGACCTGCCAGCCATACAAATGCAACTTCGTGAATATCGAGGTTGTATTTTTTGGATAGTATCCAACTAAGAGCAGCAATTTGAGTGGAGAGCGCAAATCCAACTGCCGTAGCTGGTAAAGCTAATAATGCCAAAAATGGATTGCTTAATTTTTTCTGAATGTTTAACATGGTTTTTTATTGTTTCACGTTTAAAAAATGATTCTGATTTAAAAGTTACAATGTTAGCTTTTTTTCGTGAGAATTATCAAAATTTCGCTATTTTTGATTGAAAAAAGAACTGCAAACGTTTGTTGAAAGTGTAGTTGGAACTAAATAAATTTGTATTTAATCCTACTTTGACAGATTGTAATGTTTAAAAAATTAATAAACTAATCGATAGTAACTTCAAGTCCCCTTTAGGGGATTTAGGGGCAGTTTTAAAACAATTTTTTACTGCCCCAAGCCCCTAAAGGGGATGTAAAATACCTACGTCTCTGAAGTTTTAAATATTTTATTATAATCTGTCAAAGTAGATTTAATTAATTGTCTCCAAAAACAATGATGTTAAACGGGATACAGCATAGTTATCAATTTCATTGCAATTTATTTCAATAAGCTGATTTAAGTAATTGTTTTTATCCGATACAGTTACAGAAAAAAAGCGTGCAAATATGCGTTGGTGCGACAAAATATGCTTAAAAGTGGATGTGGTAGAGCTAATTTCAATATTTTCAATATTAGTTAAAAAGTCATTCGTTCCAATTTCTTCCGGCTCGAAAAGTTTGTTGGATTCAATAAGTGGAAGTTCATACAAATTTTGCCAAATATCCTTTTCGGTACGTTTTTGAATGTATATTTTTGATTGATATTGTATTAAAAAATAATTGAAAAATCGCTCCCGAACTTTAGTTTTGGAGGCTTTAATTGGTAATTTATCAACCAAATCGAGCTTATATGCTTTGCATGTTTTCTGAAATGGACATGCGTTACAGTCGGGCTGAACAGGTACACACTGCAAAGCACCAAATTCCATAATTGCCTGATTGTGAATGCCAGGTTTACTTTTGTCGAGCAAGTTGGTAGCTAATTCCGAAAATTCTTTTTTTGCTTTATTGCTGTCAATTGGAGTTTCGATGGCAAATAATCGTGAAAGTACCCGATAAACATTACCATCCACCACAGCATAAGCTTGGTTGTAAGCAAACGAACAAACAGCGGCTGCGGTATAAGCTCCAATTCCTTTTAACAGAACTATGTCTGTATAGGAGTTTGGAAACTTTCCTTTGTGTTTTTCAGCAATTATTTGAGCTGTTTTGTGTAAATTGCGAGCCCTAGAGTAATATCCCAAACCTTGCCAGTATTTCAAAACCTCATCCTCATTGGCTATAGCTAGCGCCTTTACATTCGGAAATCGCTCTATAAAACGAAGGTAATAACTTAAGCCTTGATTGACACGGGTTTGCTGCAAAATAATCTCCGAAATCCAAATGCGATATGGATCTGAAATATCACGCCATGGTAATTCGCGTTTATTTGCTTCATACCATTTTATAAGGCTTTTGGATATGTATTTTTCGCTCATTATCTAGTTTTATAAGCACTTTAACGCTGATGCATTCAAAATGTTCTATTTTTTTCTTAAAATGAAGTACCTTTGAGGTCTCAATTTTCAAAAGTACTACTTTATTTTTTAATTCAAAAATAAGATGACATTTAATCAATTAGGCATAAACGAAGCAATAGTACAAGCATTGCACGAAAATAAAATTACAGAACCAACTGATATACAGTTGCAAACCATACCTCATATTTTAAAAAACAAAACAGATTTGGTGGCTGTGGCTCAAACTGGTACAGGTAAAACTGCCGCATTTTGTTTGCCAATTTTACAATCAATAGATCCCAAAAATCCCAATATACAAGCTTTAGTACTTGTGCCAACTCGTGAACTTGGTCAACAAGTAGCGCGTGAGTTTTTCCTTTTTTCGAAACATATTCCACGTGTTTTTACTGAGTGTGTGTATGGTGGTGTTCCTATCGACGACCAAATAGCACGTTTGCAGCGCTCTACGCATGTGGTTGTGGCTACACCGGGTCGTTTACTCGATTTGCTTGACAGAAATGCACTGAAGTTGAACGAATTGAAGTTTTTGGTGCTCGACGAAGCCGACGAAATGATGAATATGGGTTTTAAATCGGATATCGATAGAATATTAAATTCGTGTAAGCAAGGAATTACAAGTTTACTTTTTACAGCCACAATGCCTGCAGATGTAACTGCAATTATTAAGGATTATTTGCGAGCTGATGCAGTTGAGATTCGAATAAATGCAACTGAATTTGTGAATCAGAAAATTGAGCACAATTACTTGATATACAAGCAAGGTGAAAAACTGGATTATTTGAAAGCTTTTTTATCGGCTCGTAAAGAGCAGCGCGGAATACTTTTTTGTAAAACAAAAACGGCAGCCAAACGCATAGCCAAGCAACTAGCAGGTTTCGAAGTAACGGCCGATGCGCTGCATGGAAATTTGAATCAGGAAATGCGTGATAAAGTGATGCGTGGTCTGAAAAATAACCGAATAAGCTTACTTGTGGCTACTGATATTGCCGCGAGAGGCATTGATATTAAAGAATTAGATTATATTATCCATTACCATTTGCCCGAAAAATCAGATCAGTACACGCATCGTAGTGGTCGTACAGCGCGTGCAGGGAAATCGGGTGTGTCGGTTTGTTTAATCAAAACGGAAGATATACCTGATATCAAACAACTTGAAGCCGATTTGAAAATTAGTTTTTCGGAAGTTAAAGTAGAGTTGCTGAACGAAGTTAAATTGACACATCCAATAGGTATCTTTTTGAATATTGGCATTACGCAAGGGTTTCTGAAAAGTACGCTTACCGATTTTTTGGTTGAAGAAACGGGAATTAGTGCAGGTGATTTGAAAAACATGAAAGTAGGAGATAGCTCTTGCTATTTCGAAGTTTCGGCTCGTTATGAGCAACAGATATTGATTAATTTAAAGGGTTATAAAGTTGCACATCGCAATATCAAACCCGAAGTAGTGTCGGTATAAATAAAAGAAGGACTACTGAAAATTGAATTTCAATAGTCCCTAATCTAAAACTTAAAGATGTAGTATGCAATATCTTACAAAAACCCTAATTCAAGTTGTGCTTCTTCGCTCATCATGCTTTTGTCCCAAGCAGGTTCAAAAACAATATT
>CAIWIS010000016.1 GCA_903912795.1 uncultured Bacteroidales bacterium | reverse complement strand
TTTAACAATGGGAATGACACCTATGTTTTAAACCTAAAATCTACAGGAATGTATATGGTGAAAATAGACACAAAATCCGGTAGTTCAAGTCTCAAAGTTGTAAACAATTAAAAATCGAAAACAGTATGAATACAACACCCTTAAAACTTGAATACAGTTCACCAACTATTGAACGGATTAATCTCGACAATGAAATAGCGTTAATATTGATTTCAGGCAACCCCGGCAATCCGGGTGGTTCAAATAATATGAACCCTGCAAATCAATTTGCAGCGCCCGAATACTTTAATCAGCATCCTGTAAAGGACATTGTAGGGTAAACATCCTGCCATTATCAAATTTATTACTGACTGTTTTTCCAATAAAAATATTAGCATTTTTAAATACGCTGCCTTATGAAAACAATTAAATTTAGATTTATCGCTCTTTTGGTTTTTGCATCTCAAACTTTTGTGTCAATTAATGCTATAAACATCTCCAAAGCTCCAATACCTGTGCCGCTTACAGCACCAGGTAACTGTTTATTATTCAATGGTTCTACAAACTATATTAGTTTTGAATCGTCATCTACCTTAAATAGTTTAGGAGTTTCGGGATTTACACTCGAGGCTTGGGTTTATCTCTCAACTTCTAGCGGCGTAAATTCAATAATCCGAAAAACTGGCGATTATAATTTATATATAAACAATGGAAAATTATGTGCTGAAGTTTGGCAATTGGGAGTTGGAAATGCTTCAATGAAATATATAAATGGCACAACTAACATTCCTTTAAATACTTGGGTACATGTATCGGCCACTTGGAATGGGTCGATTGGTGCCTTATACATTAATGGCAGTAATGAATCTTCGAGTATCTCTAGTGGTAATGTTTCCAATTCTGAGAATTTGTTTATTGGTAAGTCTAGTATATATTCGCAGTTTTTTAATGGAAAAATAGATGAACTACGTATCTGGAATTCATGTCTTACGCAAGCCACAATACAAGCCAATATGTATAACGTGGTAAGTGCAAGTTCTTCAAATTTAGCTGGATATTGGAATTTCGATGCTAGCTCTGGCACCTCGCTCACCGATATAACAAGCAATGGAAATAATGGTACATTGGTAAATTCACCTAGCTGGACAGAAAGTTATGCTATGGTTGTTCCAATACCTGCGGCGGCAACAGATATTACCGATGTGAGTTTTACTGCCAATTGGTCGGCTCCTGCAGTAGGTCTAGTCGAAAGTTATAAATTATATGTTTCAACATCACCAAATTTCAGCAATTGTATAACAGGTTACAATGGTTTGGATTGCGGTACCAATTTATCGCAAACTGTAAGTGGATTAGCTCCTAACATCAATTATTACTACCGCATATTAGCAAATAAAGCAAGCGTAACCGGAACTTCTGGTTACTTTAGAACCGCAGGTACAGC
This sequence comes from uncultured Bacteroidales bacterium, assembly GCA_903912795.1. Classification (GTDB taxonomy): domain Bacteria; phylum Bacteroidota; class Bacteroidia; order Bacteroidales; family Paludibacteraceae; genus Paludibacter. Next base: position 294 of record CAIWIS010000016.1, on the reverse strand, counting down.
GAAAACAGTTTTCGATATGAATCCCTATGGCAACGAATCGTGGATAGGCTATGTATATTCACATACGAGTGCAAACAATAGTAATCCATTGTTTCAAAATGCAATACTTAAAGGTACTATTACTGAAAATGCTAATTTTGATCGAAATTGGGGAGGAAGTGGCCCTACAGTAAATGGTGTCACGTATAGTGATCTATTTTTAATAAGATTCAAAATGACCAAGTATATGAATACCGGAAGGTATCAGATTAATATTGGAGGCGATGACGGTGTGCGATATAGCGTAGATGGAGG
>CAIWIS010000015.1 GCA_903912795.1 uncultured Bacteroidales bacterium | reverse complement strand
GTTTTAAAATTACCCTTCGATATATAATCAACTTTTAATTGTGGCAAACTGTCAACAACTCTTCCTATTAAGTCGTAGGAACTCAACATGATAATTTGGTTATTCGTGTTTTTAAAACCAGCATCAACACCAAATCCTTGCATCAAAGCTTGGGTATTATTAGTGGTTTTATACTCTTCAATCAGCATGGTGCCGGCAACTTTGTAGGATGCTTTCCAAGTTCTGTTTTTGAGATAGGCAAAACCCAATGATAAAACTGCAAAAATGACAAATAAATACCAATGATGTAGAAATATATTTACCCATTCCATTAAGTCGAAACTCGACTCTTCCTCTTCTTTGAACGGATTGGTTGGTTTATTTTGTTCCATATATTTTTTGTAGTTATAGTTCTATAGTTTATTAATATGCTTATATTTAGCTTATTATTTATAGTTTTTGATAATATAAAACAGTGAATAATAAAGATAACGACGACGATATTACACCAACAAAATTACTCCATGAGTTTTCAATTTTGTAAAATGCCGAAGGTGCTCGTTGTACATAAATAATATCGTTTGGATAAATATAATAATATTTTGACTCGATAATGCTTTTAGGACGAATGTCAAATTCTAATATTTCAGTACCTTTTTCATTTACACGTAGTATACGTACATGTTTATAGTCGCCAGCATGTTGCACCTCGCCCGACATGGATAGGGCTTGATAAATGGTAAATCTATCGCGAGGAATATTGAAAACACCTGTACCAGCATCGCCAATTACGGTAAATGTTTTGTTGGCTATCGAAAGTTTCACCTCAGCATCTGGAATAATTTCACGCATGCGATTTTGAACAGCTTTTCCAGCTTCAATCAATGTTAAACCTTCTATATGTATGTTTTTAATAAAAGGCAAATCAATACTGCCATCGGGATACACACGATACGAAACAACATAATTTGCCGAAGCAGTGTTCGATTGTATTAATTTCGAAATTGTTTCGTCCGAAGTTATCAACCGATAAACAATCTCATCGTTAATGCGAATCTTATATTCTTTATATTCCGATTTTGGATAAGTTGGCAAGCTAGCATGCTCTTGCAATAAACCAATACTTCGGTAATTGTAGCACGATGTTAAATTGAGTGCTATCAACAAAATAATCAGGATGTTTATTTGTTTATTCATACTCAATTTTAATTAGTTGAAGGGGTTTGGCCAATTCGTTGCGCTGAATCGTAAATTAACACACCGAATGAGAAAGTTGCAACAACAGTGGAAACAAAGCCTGATAGATTTGAAATGCGGAAAAATTGTTCGTTAAGTGGTTGAATGTAAATGACATCGTTAGGTTCAATGTAATAAAATTCCGAATGAACAATGTCGGCACTTCGCACATCAAACATTTTTATTTGTACGCCTTTTTCGGTTTCACGGAGTATTTTAATTTTACTTCGGTCATCAAATATTCCTATGTCGCCGGCCAATGCAAGTGCTTTAAAAATATTTATTTTTTCTTGAGGCATAGTAATATAAGCCGAATTGCCATTTCCAATAACACTGAATGAACGATTTAATACCCGAAGTTCAACGGAGCTAAATTTAAAAAGGGGTTCAATGGCTTTTTCGAGCGAAGTAGTTGCTTCACGAATTGTTTGACCAACCAAATGTACATCTCCTATCATTGGAAACACTATACATCCATCATCTTCAACCACGTATGTATACAAATCGGAAATCGGGCCACCTGAAGCCATCATGGTTTGTTCCATTCCTGAACCGCCACCCGCATTGAAAAGTGCATTTGTTTTATCATCGGTAGAATAGATACGGACATAAATCCTATCTCCGACACGTAACTTGTAATCGGTAAATTTTATGCTGTCCTTGTAAGCGGGTATGTCAAAGCCAGGAGCTTGCATATAATTAATTGTTTTAGAAGTTACACATGAACTTATAAAACAAATACTTATGATGTAAAATGAAAGTCTGATAAATAATTTCAACATTTAGCCTGTTTTTTTACAAAAAAAAAGATAAATATTACGATATAAAAATCCGAAATCAAACAAGAGAGCTTGTAACTCAGGATAAATAAATCGTTATAAAAGGCGTTAATAAGCACTATCAACGACAAAGATAATAAAAATACATCCACTAACAAGCATTATTATTGAAATTAAACTTTTGTAGTATCATTTTATTTTGGAATAGTGTTTGTTATTGAATGCTCCGTGTGTAAAACAAAAATGGATATCTCATTTATCAAAAAAATATACTAAATTTGCAAGCTAATAAAATCAACAACCAGTGTATGAAACGGACATTATTTTTAATTATATTGCTTAATATTACGCTACTGTCTAAAGCCCAATACAACGATTTTCCTGTTCGTAATTTTGATTTAACACAAATAAATTTAGATCAATTGAAGTTTGGGATAAAAGTAAGTCCAGCCATTTCGTGGATTAATGTGGATAATAACGATGCATTTGCAGGTGGTGCTACTATGAAATTAGGTGTTGGAGTTACTGCTCATTACGAAATAAATGATTTGTTGGCCATAGTATCGGCAATAAATTACAATTCGATTGGTGGTTATATGGCCGACTCAAGATCGTTGAACGATGTTAATGCAAATGACTATTTTAAAGTCAATTACGGTATTCTTGAGGTGCCACTTGGTTTGAAATTAAAAACTCCTACAGTAAATAATTACAACTATTATGTGCAAGGTGGAGTTACTTCAGGTTTTATAATTTCGGCAAACGAAAAGATTTTTAAAGCATCGGGGTCTGGAGTATATAAATCATATGATTTAATGAAAGACTTAACTTATCCTTCAATAGCTGGTTTTTTTGTAGGTTTAGGTTCACGTTATACTATTAATAATAAATTCAAACTTTTTGTTGAAGTTAATTATAAACATGCTTTAACGAGTATTTCAAACGGTGAAAACTATATTACTGACCCTAATCACAATTATTCACAAGCTATTTATATTATTCCTGCAAATATGGAATTCTCATTTGGTGTTGAATTTTAAATTGTAAACTTGTAAATGAAACCTACTAACTTATTTCTGCTAATTATTATTTCAACTCTGTTAAATGCTTGTAATTCAAAAGATAAGGAGGAGGACGCTGCTGATTATCGATTAAATGAAATAAAAGAATTAATAAAGGCCAATAAGTTAAATGAGGCGAAATCTAATATTGATAGTATACACATACTATATCCACGTTTGGTAGAGAAAAGGAAAATAGCAGTTGCTTTAAACGATACAATTATACTACGCGAGAGTTATAAAACATTAAAATATTGCACTCAAGTTTTACCTGTAATGAAAGAGGCATTTGAGAGTTTAATAAGAGATTTTAGATTCGAAAAAAATGAAAAGTATTCAGAAATAGGAAAATATGTTTATAAATCACAACTCACTGAACAAAATACGGGTCGAAATTATTTAAGGTGTGAAGTGTTCGAAAACAATGACGTATTTTTAGTAAGTGAGTATTCGGGTGCAAAAATGAATCATTTTGCTATTAAAGCTCAAGCGGGTAATTTATCAGCATTTTCGGATACATTGAAAAATGGTGTTTTTCATACATTTAACGATGGTGAACGTAATTTCGAGAGTCTGACTTTTAAAAATGAAACAGATAGTGGCCTTACTGCTTTTATAAGTCAAAATTTTAGACTTCCAATTAAAATTACATTAATTGGATCACGTAAATTCACGTATCAATTAGCAGAATCGGATAAGTTGGCTTTAAATAAGTCGTATACACTTTACAAAGCTCGTAAACTTATGAGCAAAACCGAAAATGATTTACGCATTGCACAACAACGAATTGGAAAAATAAATTTGCTTTACAAATAATTAATTTAAAAAATAAAGAATCCATGAAAAAAACAGCTTATTTACTGCTATTTAGCATCTTATTAGCATTTTCGGCAACAGCCCAATCAACTGGAAATGTAAAGATTGAAGAATTAACAACTAAAACTTTTAAAGATAAAGTTTGGAACTTTGAAAATGGAACTGCATTTAAACGCATTGGAAAACTGCCAATTATACTTGATTTTCATGCAACTTGGTGTCGTCCATGTAAAATGCTAGCGCCTCATTTACAAGCTATTCAGAATAAATACAAGGGCAAACTTATTGTATATAAAATTGATGTAGATCAAGAGCCAGAATTGGCTAAGAAATTTAAAGTGGAGGCTATGCCTACTATTATTTTTATAAACGATGTGAAGTCATACAAATCGGAGCTTGGATACAAAGATTACGACGAATTTGAAAAATTGGTAAAAACCTACTTTTTTAAAGCCAAAAAATAAAGATTCAATTATTTAATACAAAAACCTGCAATATTCTTAATATCGCAGGTTTTTTTGTTTTAAATTTTATGTTGGTTAACCGGTAAAGCCAATAGCACCAGCTATAGCATTGATACAGCGAAGTAGTTCTGTTAAAACTGCATTTGCTTTTTCTGTATTTGCTTGTTCAGTACTTGTACGCCAATCGTGTAATAATTGAATTTGGTGTTTATGTAAGGACTTCATGGCCTCAGCCCTTAAAAGCGTTGAATAATAATGATTTTCGCGACGCTCAACTATGGGTTTTGCAAGAATAAGGTCTATCATTTGTCGGGTACGGGCAAATTCGCTGGTCATTATTTCTACAAACATTTCACTGTCAGGGATATTACTAGCTAACTTGGCGTATTCTCTAAATATTGTTTCGTCGGACGAGGCAAGGCTCGAATCAATATTGGTAAGCACATAACGTACAAAAGAGTCGGTCTTTACTGCTGCTTTAAATTGCTCAAACTTGGCAGGGTCCTCGTTTCTCATGTTCTCCAGCGTAGTGCCTACACCATACCAACTGGTTATATTAAACCTACATTGACTCCAACTGAAAACCCAAGGAATGGCTCTTAAATCGCTTAAGCTACGGTTGCCTGTTCGGCGCGCTGGTCTACTTCCAATTTTACTTTGTTCCAGGGCATCAATAGGCGTTACTTTTTCGTAAAAAGCAATAAATCCGGGTTTCTGGGTTAATTCTTTGTAAACTATCATACTCTTTTCGGCTAAATAGTTCAATACTGGCGCTAATTTATGTTCATTATCGTCCACTTTTTGCTGAAGCATAGTGGCTGCAAATGCACCTGCTGTTAATAACTCCAAATTATAAACGGCATTG
>CAIWIS010000014.1 GCA_903912795.1 uncultured Bacteroidales bacterium | reverse complement strand
GCTTTCTGGGCGATTATCTGAACGGCGATACTTACTACAAAATTCAGCACGAACATCACAACTGGCAACGGTCATTGGCTCAGTTCCGATTGCTGCAAAGTCAGGAGGAGAATTTCGTTACCATGCAAGACATTGTATTGAACAGCAAAATATAATATCCTACAAACCATATATTTACACATCCAACCATATTCTAGATGCTTTTTTGAAAAGGTAAGAAAAAATAGACATAATTGAAAAGACTTTATATTTAAGTCATTTCAATTTTGTCATTAATTGTAAAAAAGTGAGTATATAAAAACAGTTTGAAATTGCAATTGGAAAGAAAATCTGTATCTTTGTATTTGACTCATTATTAAAATGGTATTCTTGCGTGAGAAAAAACATAAAAATCAATTTACTTCTCCCATTATCAATTGTTTATGGATTGATAACCTGCGTTCGGAATTGGATGTTTGATGTAAGGCTATTAAAATCCGAAAGAATGCCTATTCCTGTCATTTCTGTCGGTAACCTTGCCGTGGGAGGCACTGGCAAAACGCCTCATGTTGAATTTATCCTACGTGTTTTGAATGGTAAAAAAGTAGCCATGCTAAGCCGTGGTTACAAACGCATGACGAAAGGTTTTGTATTAGCTAACAGCAACTCAGACAGCTATTCGATTGGTGATGAGCCGTTTCAGATTTTCCGAAAATTTAATGACATTACTGTTGCTGTTGATGAAAAACGCGTACGTGGAATAAAACAATTGTTACATTTACAGCCTAAATTGGATGCTATTGTTCTGGATGATGCTTATCAGCACCGCTACATTAATCCTGGCCTCAAAATATTGCTTACAGATTATAGCCACTTGTATGTCGACGATAAATTATTGCCCGCTGGCAGACTCAGAGAACATCCTTCGGGTGCAAATCGTGCAGATATCATTATTGTTACGAAGTGCTCTCCTACCCTATCAACAAATGAAATGCATATTATTACAAAAAAAATCAACCCATTATCACAACAAAAAATATTTTTTTCAACTATAAAATACGGTGCAATTCAATCAGTTTTTCCAAACAATGAAACACAAGATAAGCATTTGGAATTAAATAATTTACATATATTATTAATTACAGGAATTGTGTCGCCTACACCTATTATCACAGAATTAGAAAGCAAAAACGCCACAGTTGAATCAATTTTATTTCCAGACCATCATAATTTCACAATGAATAATTATGCTGAAATAGAGCAAAAATTCATACATTTGCAATCGGAAAATAAAATTGTATTAGTTACTGAAAAAGATGCTGCTCGAATAGTATCATCTACTCACTACCCTGAGAGCTTGAAAAGCTACACATTTTACTTACCTATTGAAATTGACTTTTTACAAAATAAACATCAAACATTCACTCAAACAATTCAGAATTATGTTGAAACTGATACAAGAAACAGCTGATTTTTTAAATTCAAAAATTGCCAAAATGCCTAAAACTGGAATTATTCTCGGAACCGGACTTGGAAATTTAGTAACACAAATAACCGACAAAACGGAAATACCATACGAAACAATTCCAAACTTCCCCGTTTCAACAGTTGAAGGACATAGCGGAAAACTAATTTTTGGCAAATTAGGCAATGTGGATGTATTGGCAATGCAGGGACGGTTTCATTACTACGAGGGCTATGATATGAAACAAGTTACTTTCCCAGTTCGTGTAATGAAAGCCATAGGGATAGAAAATTTATTAGTATCCAATGCTTCGGGCGGCGTACATCCCGATTTTGAAATTGGTGATCTTATGATTATTACCGATCATATTAACTTATTTCCAGAACATCCGTTACGTGGCAAAAATCATACTGAATTAGGTACTCGATTTCCGGATATGAGTGAAGCATACTCTACCGATTTGATTAAAAAAGCAAAAGCCATTGCAGCTCGTAACAGCATTAAAGTAGTTGAAGGAGTATATGTTGGTACAACAGGACCAACTTTCGAAACAAAAGCAGAATATCGTTATTTTCGAATTATTGGTGGTGATGCTGTAGGTATGAGTACTGTTCCTGAAGTAATTGTGGCTAATCATGCGGGTATTCGTTGCTTTGGGATGTCAATAATTACCGACCTTGGAGTACCTGGAAAAATAGTGGAAGTAACACACGAAGAAGTGCAACAAATAGGAAACAAAGTACAACCACTTATGACTCAAATAATGAAAGAACTGGTTGCAGAACTCTAAAATCAACTCGTTTAAAGAAAAATAAACCCCGATTATGTTTTGTAATACATAATCGGGGTTTTTCGTGTGTTCTTAGTTTTTGTAAAATATTATTCAGGAAGTATCATTTGATCATATTCTTCAACCGATGCTCCTCGCAAACATGCTTCAATAATCTCTCTTCCTTTCGGGTTTAAATCTGGTGTAAGATATTGTGCTAGTTCTGTTTTGAAAAAATCGTATAATTTCTCAGCTCCCACATCATAACCTTCTTTCCCAACTTCATCTTGTTTGTACACTTTTAAGAAACGGGAAGGAATTTTTGCGCCTTCAATTGTCAGATAATTTAATTCATATCCTAATAGAGGACAACGAGCTTCTTGATATTGTTCTTTTCGTAAATTTGCATTTCCACGACGAGTTAAGTATTCACGCATTAAAAGCTGTGGCTTAAAACCTACCTTCCATACACCAATATATTGGTTAGGAACTAATGTGTAACGTGTTAATGGCGTACTTATAATTTGCTCCAATAACATATTTGCATGCTCAACCATTTTTCCTGTTGCAAATGGCCAATATGAACCTACTCCTTCCGAACCCATGCCTGTACCTTCGGTTACACTAGGATTAGCATGACCACGAGGCGATACAAGTCTCCATAACCAAGCCAATGCTGGTGGTAGTAAGTGGAAAAGTCCAACAATACCATAATTCGGATTTTCGATTGAACTTGGAGGAGTGCGTACACCAAAACTACGTATATCAACCGACACAGCATGACCAATTACATTAGGCACAATTTCGCGAGGTAAAATAACACGTGGATTTGGACAGCGTTTTTCGGGCGTATCCATTGTATGATCCCAAATTAAAACGGTACCATCAGGATGCGATTCTAAATTTAAGAACAACAATGGTTTTGGTGGTTTAATCGTAATTTTTTCCAAAAACGGATCATCGCCATATTCCAAAACACTATCAACACGTATAAACCAAGCATTTTCAGCATCTAAAACGCGTAATTTTCCATTACCTGTCTGTATAGATGGATGGCACATTGCCATATCATCAGTCACAGGATTAAACGATGAGAAAATTGGTAAATTGATTAAGCGTTTTTCACCTGAAATAATGTTTCTACCAATCATTACTTGACCATTTTCTTCGCGTAATATATGCTGGAGCATTTCACTTTTACCACCTCCACTAGCACCTTCGTGCATAAATGTAGTAGTATTATCGTAAGGACTTACAGCCTGAACTGTTGAGCAGTGAGCTGTTATCCAACCTTCTTTTTCACCTTTTGTTAATAAAGCGCCATACAAACCTTTTTTGGCACTTGGGCCCGGATAAAGATTGTACGCAAAAATCTCATGTCTATTAGCAGTTCTGTTGTGTACAACAACTTGCTTTCCGGCAAAATGTGTGTGACGAAAAGTTGGTGCAACATATATTATTGAATCAAGCGTAAAATCATTTGGGATATTTGTACTTGGAATAATTACTTGCAACATTGCAAGACCCATTGCAAAAAAACCTGCATTGGCAGGAGCAATGGCAATACCACCTACACCAATTCCTTCGCGACCAGCAAAGTACAAAAACACGGCTAAATCTTGATCTTTCAACCAATCAAAAGTTTCACCTTTCAGATTATCGAATGGATATCCAAAGCGATTTATAAATGTTTCTTTGTCGGTAGGAAAGTTGTCGGCAATTGCCATGGTATCAGGATCACGGCGGCGCATATATGGATCAACATAATTTGCCGAAACACCATTACTTACTTTATGAACTATAACTTCCTTAACAACCCCTTTACCAGGAATATCATAACTAACTTCAAACGAATTGTTATTTGCTCCACCTGTTGCAGCCACTGCAAGCTCCTCTACAGTATTGTAAACCGTGTAACTTTTACATGAGCTAAGTAAATTATGTAATTCACTGGGCAAAGCTATACCCTTACTTTCTAATTGGGAGATAAATGTACTCATCTTATTAAACCTTTTTCAATAATTAAAAAACTAATCAGGCACAAAGATAATGCTTTTAGCTTAATAAATGAAGTGTTGCTTAATAAAATAACAATATTTATATTATTTGGAAGCTATAGAAGTGCAAAGCAATTTACTTTCGCCACTGTAGATATTTTGAATGCGAAAATTGCGCTTACTATTAAAATAAATGGTATCGCCTGGAAGCACAACATAACTTTTATTATCAATTTCAAACTGCAATTCACCTTCAAGTAAATACCCAAATATCTGTCCGTTGTGATGTGTAAAAAGATTGAGGCTATCCGAATTTAAATGAAATTTCAACATAAATGTTTCCATTTGTTTAGACAAATCATGTTGCGAAACAATAAAAACCTCAGTTCCAGAATCGTTTAGTTCTATAAAAAGATTTTCTTCTTTTCTAAAAACAGGATTGTTGAACAAAGATTCATTCTCGCCAATTAGCTCTCCTACTGTAGTTTGTAAATTTTCTGCTATTTGCTTAAGCGTCACTATCGATGGATAAGTTTTAGCCTTTTCAATTTGCGAAAGAGCACTAGGAGAAATACCTACACGTTTAGCTAAGTCGTTTAATTGCAATGCTTTGTGCTCGCGTATGCGTTTTATTCTTTCACCTATTCTATCCATTATTTTCGAGTTTTACAATGCAAAGATAAAACATAATCTTAACAAATGAAGTATCACTTAATAATTTTATGTGTTATTAAAACCAACTTTGTTCGGTTTGGTGCATGTCAATTATTTCATTAAAAATTTATATTGCTAAAAATCAGAGAGTTTATGGATTCATCGCAAATATTTCAACAAAACATTTGCCAGAATGCATCAAAATTACTACTTTTGTGGCGGATAAGTCCTGTACGACTAGCTCCCTTCGAACTCCCCCAGGGCTTGATCGCAGCAAGGGTAGTAGGTTGTAGCGGTGCGATACAGGGGGCTTATCCACTTGCCTCTTTAGCTCAGTTGGCCAGAGCACGTGATTTGTAATCTCGGGGTCGTTGGTTCGAATCCGACAAGAGGC
>CAIWIS010000013.1 GCA_903912795.1 uncultured Bacteroidales bacterium | reverse complement strand
CAAGTCAATGCTACAGGTAAATGTATTGTTAAATAGTCCAATATCAAAGCCAAGCGATTTCTTAATCGAACGCTCCCAACGTGCGTTTACATTCGCAGCACTTCCTTCGCGTATGGTATAAATATTGGAGCGCGATTCGGCAGTACCAAGCTGATAGGTTGACCAGTTGGAGTATTCCGAAAGGTAAAGAAATCCATCTGTTCCGTCATAACCACCTTCGCCATACGAAAAACGCATTTTGAGATTGTCAATTTGGTGAATATTATCCTTAATAAATTTTTCTTTGGCAATATTCCATCCCAATGCTACTGCCGGAAAAACCCCAAATCGGTTCGCAGGTGCAAATTGCTCCGAACCAGCTATACCTAAGTTTGCTTCAATAAGATAGCGGCTGTCATAATCGTACGTGGCACGCGCCACCCAGTTTTCTTCGAAGTGTGGAAAATTACCTCCAACCTGACTATTTCTGCGACTAAAAACACCCAAAGCACTTACATTGTGTTTGCCAAACGAACGTGCATAATCCATTTGTGCACTGTACAACAGGTTTTTTCGCGGAGCACCATACTGCGAAATGGCTGATTGATAGGGTTTTTCAATGACTGAATAATTATCGCGTTGGTCGTAAATATAGCGTTGCCATTCGTAGCTATCTCCTACAGGTTGATAAATGTAATATTCTCCTTTATAAGTGTAACCGCCGCCTCTCCACGTTGATTCATTATTGTAACTCAACGAAAGTTTTGCACTTAATCCTTTGGTTACAAAATCGAGTTTCTGAACCAAGTTAATATCCGTAGTTAAACGGTCGCGCATGGTTTTTACTGTTCCCATTTGATTGTGAATATAATCAAGAGAACTTGCATTGGATGTTGGCAATAAACTACCTGCTAAGCGTTCGCTAATGTTGGGATATTTGTCGCTGGGATGTGCTGCAACAAATTCTTCAGAATAATAATATGGTGTAGTGTATGGTGGCATTACCAACATATTACTCAGCACTTTGGCGGGTACACCATAATCGCCCCCATGACTATCCGAACCTACATAACCACCACTCGAGAGTGATAGCGTGGTTGTTTTACTGAGCGAGAAATCGAAATTCATACGGTAATTGATGCGGTCGTATTTATACGATGGATCGTACAATGTTTGATTGTCTTTCACAATATCACCCTCGTGCAAATAACTTAACGTAAGGAAGTATTTAGCATTGGCAGTTCCTCCACGTGCCGAAATGGACGCCTGAGTATCCATTGTAAAATCCTTCACATTATAATTCCAGGTATCTACATCGGGATAAACAAATGGCATATCCTGCGTGCGGTAATGTTCCAGTATTTCGTCGCCCAAAACCAGATTGTAACGATTTTGGTTGCGGAACAACTTATTTCGGATGGCAAGTGTGTTGTACGAATTGTTTTGTATGCTGGTTGTTGTAGCTTGTTTCATGGTTTGTTCGTAGGTTACGGATATTTCCATTTTACCTTCTTGTCCACGTTTGGTAGTAATCAGGATAACACCATTAGCACCTTTTACACCAAAAACCGCCGTTGCCGAAGCATCTTTCAGCACCGAAATACTTTCTACTTCCGAAGGGTTAATGTCGTTCATGCTACTTTCAACACCATCCACAAGCACGAGTGGGGCGCTACTACCTGTAAACGACGACATACCACGTATATACACTTTGGCATCGTTCGAGCCCGGCAAGCCTGTTTGTTGTACGGTAATAAGTCCCGGAACACGACCAGTAAGTGCATTTGCAACCGACGGCACACCGGCTTTCAGCAAATCAGCTCCTTTAACCTGCGATATGGAACCTACCACACTTTCTTTTTTCTGAGTAGCATATCCTACTACTACTACTTCGTCCAAACCTTTTGCATCTTCTTCGAGTAAGATATTCAGACTTGCTTTTCCCTGAACCGAGACTGTTTGTGTTCTGTAACCAATATACGATACTATAAGAGTGGAACCGGAAGCAGGAACATTCAACGAATACTTTCCGTTTAAATCTGATACTGTACCTGTTGTACCATTTTGAATTCGAATTGAAACTCCGGGGAGGGGTTCTTTTGTGTTCTTATCAATTACTTCACCACTGACAATTCTGGTTTGTGCATGTAAGCCCAACAGTATTGAGCTAAATAACACAACTAATAATGTGCGTAGT
>CAIWIS010000012.1 GCA_903912795.1 uncultured Bacteroidales bacterium | reverse complement strand
CACGCTTTGATGCTTTTGCTGCAAAGGAAGCAACTATTATACTAGTAACCAACGAAATAGGGCTTGGTGGCATTTCGGCCAACGACTTACAGCGACACTTTACCGACTTAATGGGCTGGCTCAATCAATATGTAGCCTCCAAAGCCGACGAAATGGTTTTAATGGTCTCGGGCATTCCTGTATATATAAAATAACACTATAAATTTAAGAATCCAATGATTACAAAATTCAACATTTCAGCTCCTGAACTTCGTATTATGCCATATTTAGTGGAGAAAATCGACAATCTCACAAAACCAAAAGGCTCCTTAGGCAGGCTTGAAGAGCTTGCCATTCAGGTAGGTACAATTCAACAAACACTTACGCCGAGCCTCAGTTTACCCTATCATATAGTGTTTGGTGGCGACCACGGTATTACCGCCGAAGGTGTAAGCTATTCGCCAGCCGAAGTTACGCCTCAAATGATATTTAACTTTTTGGCAGGTGGAGCAGGGATTAATTTTTTAGCTCGCCAGCACAATATTAACATAAAAATAGTAGATGCAGGTATAAATTACGATTTCAACGGACTCAAAAATCTCATTGACCTCAAAGTGCGCATGGGTACACGCAACTATATGAACGAAGCTGCTGTTACCCTCCAAGAAATGGAACTTTGCTTGCAACGAGGTGCCCAAGTAGTAACCGATTGCCACGAGGAAGGTTGTAATGTGATAAGTTTCGGCGAAATGGGCATAGGAAACACATCTACCTCGTCAATGTGGATGCATTTATTGGCAGGTATTGAGCTCGAAAAATGTGTAGGTGCCGGAAGTGGATTCGACTCCGAAGGCGTAAAACGTAAACTTGCATTGCTACAAAAGGCAAAAAATAACTACAATGGCGATGGTTCGATAGAAGATGTGCTTTGCTATTTTGGTGGCTACGAAATGCTTATGACCGTAGGAGCAATGCTTAAAGCTGCCGAACTTAAAATGGTGATTTTAATCGATGGTTTTATTATGACCAACTGTGCATTAGCAGCTATCAAATTGTACCCACAAGTGGCTCACTATTTTATCTATGGGCATCAAGGAGACGAATACGGACACAAATATTTGCTAGATTACCTGCAAGCCAAACCATTGTTGTATTTCGGCATGCGTTTGGGCGAAGGTACAGGAGCCGTTTGTGCCTATCCATTAGTCGATTCGGCTGTTCGTATGATCAACGAAATGGCTACCTTTGCTCACGCTAAAGTTACCAAATACTTCGCTTAATGAAAAGAATCCTTTATCAGATTGCAGCTGCCATTACGTTTTTTACACGAATTCCAGTTTGGAAAATAATTGAAATTCCAGTGGAGAACTATCGGAAAATAATCTGCTTTTGGCCACTGACTGGGTGGATTACAGGTGGAATTAGTGCTTTGGCTTGGCTTGGTTTTTCAATGCTTTTTTCTTCAATGTTGGCAATAATACTGGCTTTGTTGATTAGATTATTACTAACGGGTGGGTTTCACGAAGATGGTTTGGGCGATTTTCTTGATGGATTTGGAGGTGGTAAATCCAAGGCAGATATTCTTCGAATTATGAAAGATTCGCACATTGGCAGTTACGCACTGATAGGGATGATTTTTTATTATTTATTGCTGATAAACACGTTAACAGCAATGCCAAAAGAACTAATTGCCACAGTTCTATTGGTTAGCGATCCATTGGCTAAATTTATAAGCGTCATAATGATGAATTTACTACCTTACGCACGCACCGAAAGCGAAAGCAAAAGTAAAACGCTCTATGATAAATTAAGTCCATTCCGCATAATAATTGCATGTTTCTTTGGTATTATTCCAATGTTGTTTTTTCTCGATGAAATTTTATGGATAAGTATGTTGGCACCCTTGTCAGTCATGATTTCCATGTATTACTATTCAAAGAAAAAAATTGGTGGTTATACCGGTGATATTTGTGGCGCAACAGCTTTGCTTTGTGAATTGAGTTTTATTATTTCAATCTATCTGCAAAATCGATGAAAATAACGCTTATCAGACACACATCGGTAAATGTTGAACCAGGAATTTGCTATGGTCAAAGCGATGTTCCTTTAGACGAATCGTTTAGCCATACAGCTGAGTTTATTAAGCATAAACTTCAGGTAGAAAAGTACGATGCAATTTATTGTAGTCCACTTAGTCGTTGTGTAAAACTGGCAAAATATTGTGGTTATGAAACACCAATACTTGACAAACGCTTGTTGGAAATCAACTTTGGTGATTGGGAAATGAAAGTAAAGGAAAAAATAATCAGGTAAAAAGATGACACCATCATGGACGCGCCCTCTTTCATGAACGCAAAAACACTATGGAATTGCAACACCCGCTCATTGCGAATATCAAATCTATCAT
>CAIWIS010000011.1 GCA_903912795.1 uncultured Bacteroidales bacterium | reverse complement strand
GCTTCCATTACCGTTTCCGAAAGCGTTGGATGTGGATGAATGGTGAGCGCTAGATCTTTTACAGTTGCGCCCATTTCGATGGCTAAAACTGCTTCGGCAATCATTTCGCCGGCTCCGGGACCACATAAACCTATTCCCAATACGCGTTCAGTTTCGGGGTCGACAAGAATTTTTGTCAGACCATCGCTGCGGTCGAGTGTAGTCGCTCGCCCGCTGGCTGCCCATGGGTATTTGGCAACTTCGTATTTTACTCCTTTGGCTGTTGCTACATTCTCGTTTAGGCCTGCCCAAGCAATTTCGGGGTCGGTAAAAACAACCGCCGGAATTGCTAATGGCTCGAAAGCTACTTTTTTACCTGAAATAGCATCAACAGCCACACGTGCTTCGTGCGATGCTTTGTGCGCCAACATGGGCTCACCAACTATATCGCCAATGGCATAAATGTGTTCGTCGTTGGTTTTCAGCGTATTGTCGGCCACAATCCAACCGCGTTCATTTACCTGCACTTGCGTGTTTTCAAGTCCCAAACCTGCTGTTTGTGGTTTGCGTCCGATTGACATTAGCACATAATCGTATTGTTGCTCTTCCACCACACCTTCTTTGTTTTCGATTTTTACGGTTAAACCTTCGCCAACTTCTTTAATTTCAGTTACTTTTGATTGTAACATAATTTTATCGAACGAATGGTCTAAACGCTTTTTGAGGTGCGAAACCAAATCCTGATCGGCTCCGGGAAGTATTCTATCCATAAATTCCACCACCGAAACTTTTGTTCCAAGCGCGGCATATACCGAGCCAAGTTCCAAACCGATATAACCGCCTCCCACAACCAACAAACTTTTTGGAATGGTTGGTAAGTCGAGTGCTGAAGTGGAATTGAGCAAGCGTTTGCTGTCGATTTGCAAGGACGGAACGGTAGCAATCACCGAACCTATGGCAATAATGGCTTTGTCGAAACTAATTTCCTGCAAAGCACCATCTTCTTTGGTAACAACAATACTTTTCGACGATGCAAATTTGGCACGTCCCTGCACAAAGTTAATTTTGCGCTGTTTGGAAAGGACACCCAAACCGCCGGTAAGTTTGCCGACTACCTTATCTTTAAAAGCGCGAAGTTGGTCAATATCGATTTTAGGCTCGCCAAAATCCACACCCCATGCTTTTGCCTCTTTCGTTTCGTTTATCAGCTTTGCCACATGCAGCAAAGCTTTGGATGGAATACAACCACGATAAAGGCAAACGCCACCCGGATTTTTTTCCAAATCCACTAAAGTAACGTTCATTCCCAAATCTGCCGCATAAAACGCTGCTGCGTATCCGCCCGGTCCTCCGCCAATTACTACGAGCCCCCTATCCCCCGAAGGGGGAACAAGATTGCTTTTTGTATTATTTTCTGTTTTATTATTCATATTAATATTTTTGTACTCCAATTTCTGAATTTTGGAGAATCTCTTTTAAATCAAGAAACTTTATAAATACCTGGTCTTAATCCCCCCTTCGGGGGTTAGGGGGCTTTATCCCTCAATAATCAATTTCATAGGATTCTCAATCGCATCAATTATCCAACGCAAGAAGCGAATGCCATCGGCTCCATCAATAATACGATGGTCGTACGAAAGTGAGAAAGGCAACATCAAGCGTGGTTCAAATTTACCATCGATAAACACTGG
>CAIWIS010000010.1 GCA_903912795.1 uncultured Bacteroidales bacterium | reverse complement strand
ATCCTGACAAACATACTATAATGATTTATTATTCAGCGACAAAGATAAACATATAATTCAATGGTTGTTCTATTGCATGGGTATATTTTTGTTTTTATTGCATCATTGCATAGGTATATTTTGCTTAATCACATATCATAGGTGTACTAGCTGTACTAGCTTGAAAAAGTGGACACTTTTATTATTTATCGTTAATGAACTTCTTAATATGCACTTGCACTCCCTGATGATTCACATCCATTTCGGCTGCTTGTTGCAAATGGAGATTTGCTTTTTGTTTATTTCCATATCCGAGATATCCAAGACCTAACATATAATGACAATGAATTTTGTTACGGTAACTCAAGTCGTCGTCCCAAATAAGCAAGTCGGGCAAAGATACCGCAAAATAATCCAGTTTTATCTGCTCGTCCATGTGTTTCTCACCAAATGCAATCAACTTATCAAAGCGATTGTGAGCTTCTTCTGTTCGTCCGAGTTTTAGTAAAGCCAGTCCCTGATAGAAAATCTTATCCGGTTTTTGATCGTTGTAAAAAATGGCGGCTGCGGGTTCGGTGTTGCCGTCTTTGGCTAACTCCCAGTTTTCACAAGCTTTTTCCATTTCGCCAAGACCTTCGTAAGCACAGCCAAGCCAGTAGTGGAAGTCGTTTTCCTGTGCGCCGTGCAACTTTCCTTCGCCCAGATTATGAGGGTATTCCAAACATTGTTCGAGCAATAAAATGGCTTTTTTGAATTCTTTTTCTTTAATCGCAATTTTTGCCAATTCTACACGCGCCAACTGATATTGCGCCGGCACTTTTCCTTCTCCACCTTCCCATGGATGAAATATGCGATTATCAATCAGCTCTTTCGCTTTTTCATAATTGCCTGTCTGATTGCAAAGTGTGGCATATTCGAGATACACGTCATCTCGCTGTTCTACCAAATTAAAATACTTATCTAAAAATGCTAAACGCTCTGCATGTGGGCGACAAAGGCGTTTGTACAATTGGTCGAGCTCCATCAAAATGCGGGCATCGGTCGTGTCGAGCGCAAAGGCTTTTTCCAAAAACTCCACTGCTTTGTCTTCCTGATTTAGTTTGTTGAAATAAGCCAGCGAAAGGTTTCTCAATACGGTTGGGAATGTATCGTCCAATTCAGCCGATTTCTCCCAACAGCTAATAGCTTCGGCATACTGACGTTTATCGTACCACAAGTTGCCGAGGTAAAAAGGCGCTTTTGAGTCTTTCGGATTTGCTTTTTGAGCACATTCCAATGCCAGAATAGCTTCCAACCGATTAGGGAAACAGAATTCCGGTGCATGTACAGCTGCCTTTTTTAGTGAGTCTGAAGCATCTTTACCTGCTTTAATTAACGCCCATGCCATATAATAATAAGTCATTGGCATTGTTGGGCAAACTTTTGCTCCTTCGCCCAGTATTTGCACAGCTTCATCGTACATGCCTGCTGCTATATAATCCAAAGCCACAATTTCGTAATTGTGTATTTCGCCACGCATAAGTCGGTTCAATTCCGCCAAAATATTTTTATCATCTGACAATAAATACTTTTCGAAACGGCAGCCAAAATTGAACAAATCGATTTTAAGTGAATCTTCAATCCAGTTTAATGCTTCTTCATTTCGTCCGAGTTTGCGAAGTATAGCCGCTTTCAACACACGCGCTTTGTGGTTGTGCCAGTTGCGAACAAGCGATTTTTCCACTTCGTAAAGTGCATCGTTCAGTTTGTTGTTGATGCATGAAATCTGTGCACAGCCGAAAAAACCGGCATCCTGCATAGCTGCATTCCAGCACGATTTGTAAAAAGCATCGTAAGCTTCTTTGTTTTTACCCTGATATTGAAGTGCTAACCCTAGGTTGTATCGCGGTTCGCCATCGTAAGGATTCGGATTGCGTTGCAATTGGGTATCAATTGCTACTTTGAAGTATTTTTCTGCTTCCACAAACTGACCACGACGGAGCAGCCAAAGCCCCATGGCATTGTTGTTTCGAATGTCAGAAGCATCACGCTTCAAGGCCTCCAGATAATAATCGGTAGCGTTGTAAGTTGCATGACGGTATTGCTCCAAATGCAATCCGGTGAGATAAAGTTGTTCGCAAGTAGGCGTTTCTTCGGGTGAGAATGCTGCTTTAGCTGCTTCAGCTTGCGGACGGTCAACCTTTTCAGTACGAATAGCAAGCAATTCGGTACCGTAAGAATTTTGAACAATCAATTCTAAATCTGTTAACTCAACCTCGCCAACAACAACTTCATGTACATATACTTTTTCGGGAGTCAAATCAACTGTTTTTTCAAAATATCCTGCCAATATTACTTTTACGCCTGCAATTTTTGATGTCACAAACACCTTCACAATTACCTTATCACCCACTTTGTCCATATTCATCAATACATCCTGCGAAGCATTTTTCACCACGCCCAATTCGCGATAAGGCAGAAAATATTGCGTGAATGTTTTTTCCTCGTATGGGTTTATCCACGTAAAATCGGGCTGATTATCGGTAAAAACACCGGCCATCAATTCAATATACGGCCCGTCTTCGTCGGTGAGGTTTCTGTCCCACGCTTTACCAAAATCGCCATTGCCCCAAGTCCATTGCTTTTTTCCGGGCGAAACATGATGGTTGGCCACATGCAAAACTCCTGCCTGCGTATCATTCTCGTATCCGCCCACAAAGTTAAACTCCGAATTAATAGCCATATAAGATGTGGGTACAGGAATATTTTTGTAGTTGGATATATCAACTCCTGCTGAGTAATCAATTTTATAATAGGTTCCGGTGGCTATTGGAAACGTAGAAACATCGCGTTTTCCATGATCAAAAACTGCATGTACATCGGGTGGAAATACTGATTGATAAAAATCGTTTACCGCCACAGCCGGATTTGCCCACCAAAGAAAAGATTGTGGTACAGGCGTTGGATTATACAACTTCCCCTTAATTTCTAAATACGCTTTTCCGGGATGCAGGGTAAATCCGGCCATCCCTTTTTGATGAAACATTTTTTCGTTTTCGCTTACCCAAACCGTAATGCTGCCATCGGCATTGTGTTCAATGGTATGATCTACAGGCAAAAAAGTGCTCGGACGATGATGTTGAGGCCAGTTAAACTCAATTCCACCCGAAATCCAAGGTCCGGTTAAACCGACCAATGCCGGCTTAATAACCTGATTGTAATAGATAAAATGACGCTGCTTGGTTTTATCGTAAGCCATCTGAACACGTCCGCCCAATTCGGGCAGGATCATTATTTTAAGGTATTGGTTTTCGAGGAAAACAGCATTCCATTCTTTGTCCACCTTTTCATCCAGAATTTT
>CAIWIS010000009.1 GCA_903912795.1 uncultured Bacteroidales bacterium | reverse complement strand
TTGTAATTAGTAATTTTGTTTCCTCAAATTTTCGCAATTAAAAATCACCACAAAATGTAAAATAACAAAAAAGAGTCTCCATATTTGTGTAAACCAACACACAAAACAATGAAGACTCCGACACAACACTTTAAAAAAGCATTTATGTGGTACAAAGTTAATGAATTACACTCAAAAGGACTCAATAAGAGTCAAATTTCTGTTGAATTAGGTATATATCGTTCAACAGTTCGCAAGTATTTATTGATGGATGAGCAAAGTTTTTTAGCGTGGATTTCGGTTTCACAACATCGTCCAAAGAAGTTAAATGAGTATCGTGATTATGTAAAAAGAACCTTGGAAAGTCATCCCTATTTGTCTGCCTCTCAGGTAGAAGATTGGCTGAAAGAACATTATCCAGACTTACCGTGTGTTCACAGCAAAACGGTCTATAATTTTGTTGAGCAGATACGCAAAGAATTTGCTATCCGCAAAACAACGTCAACCCACCCACGCCAATATGAAAAGTTGCCAGAGACAGCCTATGGTGACCAAGCTCAGGCAGATTTTGGCAGTTTTCACATGCTTAGTAAAGATGGTGGCAGACGTAAAGTGCATTTTTTTGTCATGCTATTAAGCCGTTCACGTCAAAAATTTGTATATTTTCAAGATAAACCTTTTACAAGCAAATCTACCATTGAAGCACACAATTATGCATTTGAGTATTTTGAAGGTCAGCCAGATAAGATAGTTTATGATCAGGATAGAGTTTTAATGGTAGATGAAAATCTTGGAGATTTGATATTAACCCGTGAGTTTCAACTTTACAGTTCACAAATGACATTTACACCCGTTTTCTGTCGAAAAGCCGACCCTGAAAGTAAAGGAAAAGTAGAAAATGTGGTAGGATATGTAAAGAAAAATTTTCTTAGAGGTCGTACTTGTACCAATGCACAGGCACTCAATGAATCAGTTCTTGAATGGCTCACACGCACTGGAAATGGCAAAGTACATGCAGGCATACAAAAGATACCGTACCATGAATGGATTATTGAACGGGATTACCTGCACCCATATTATAAAGAATCGGTAATAGAAGATAATTTATTGCCCTATAAAGTACGCAAAGACAACACGATAAGTTACAAAAGCAATTTTTACACATTGCCTTTAAATACCTACAAGGGGGCTGATACAACCGTATTTTTGAGTGTGGAAAATGAAACTGTTTATCTTTATGCAAGTGATAAAACCCTTTTGACCACACACAAAGTATGCAACGAGCGAGGTTGCACTATCCGCAATAGGGATCACTCTCGGGATAAAAGCCAAAGTCTGACAACCCTGCAATCAGAGGTGACAGAATTACTGGGCAATATACCTGGATTTAAGCTGTTTGTAGAAAACATTTTCAATAAAAAACAACGCTATTTACGGGATAATTTGATTTTGTTAAAAAACAAAAGTGCTGGAATTGAACTACCATTTCTTGAAAGAGCAGTTCAATTTTGTATTGAGAACTCCATGTTTAATGCCAATACACTGATGCAAACAGCTGTTCATTATCAAAAACAAAGTCAGGCTATTAACACCATTGTAATGCCACAGATAGAGATTAAAAACACCCTATTTATTGAATCTGATTACAAGCCTCAAGCCAGTAAAATACACACCTATCAAACTATAATGCAATGATTGATCATATAAAACAAATTAAACAGAATGCCGATTACCTACGTCTATCTTTAATCCGTAATCAGGCCGAAGGTATTATACATACCGCCCAGATAGACAAGCCAAGCTACATGGATTACACCCACAATCTATTAGAACAGGAGGTTCAGCAACGAAAGCGGTCAGACCTAGAACGGCGCATGAAACTGGCACGTTTGCCTCGTCATAATGATTTGGCAAACTACGATTACAAAGTATCTAACAGTATATCCGAAAAACAAATGAAGGAACTTCGTCAAATGCTATGGGTTGAACAGGTCTATAATCTGGTTCTTATGGGGCCAAGTGGAACTGGCAAATCGTTTATTGCAGCGGGATTAGTAAATGAGGCTGTAGCCAAAGGCTATAAAGCGTATTTTACCACCATGGAGGACTTAATAAACATCATAAGAATGAAAGAAATAACAACCAATGCCCTTTCTACATACAATCGTTACTTAAAAGCACACTTAATTGCCATTGATGATATTATGCTTTTTCCAATCAAAAAGAACGAAGCTGTTGCGCTATTTAATCTTATCAATCACTTACACGAACAGTGCTCGCTGATAATTACCACCAATAAATCACCCAAACAATGGGCTGAATCAATGGACGATGAAGTGCTAGCGACTGCATTATTAGACAGGATATTGTATAGGTGTGAAGTAGTAAAACTGGAAGGACAAAGCTATCGAATGGAGAATCGTAAAAATATATTTACCCCCGAATGAAAAAAGCAGTCAGAGCGGTGTTTTATCCCTCCGCTAAAGCTCCGGGATAAAACACCGCTCTGATTATAACAATCAAAATAATCTCTTTTTAAACTGGTGATTATTAATTGCGAAAAATTGATGGTTTTTTATTTGCTAGTTACACAATAAAAAATACAAGTGGTTTTCGGGGCTTTATTTTCGGATTGGCGGTACGCCTAACAACGCACTGATTAGGTGTAATAACTTTCTACTCTGCCTTTAGGCGATTGATTCTTATGGGGTAAACTCGCCGCAGAAAATATAAACATACCATTTGTAATTAGTAATTTTGTTTCCTCAAATTTTCGCAATTAAAAATCACCACAAAATGTAAAATAACAAAAAAGAGTCTCCATATTTGTGTAAACCAACACACAAAACAATGAAGACTCCGACACAACACTTTAAAAAAGCA
>CAIWIS010000008.1 GCA_903912795.1 uncultured Bacteroidales bacterium | reverse complement strand
TCCAAGGTTGATAAGCCGAATTCCACATATCAAAATTATCGTGATGCACACCTACTGCCATTACAAAACGAGCACCAGCATCATAAAAAGCCTGTGTTAATGCACCAGCATCCCATTTTGGCGCTTTCCAAGCGTTTAACACATCTTTGTATCCAAACTCACCAGGATGACCAAAATTTTTTAAGTGGTTATTGTAGGCTTTATGACCTTCTTTGTACATATTTCGTGCATACCAGTCGCCACTGTGTTGCTCTCGAAAAAGTAGACACTAAAGGGTAGAAAAAAACGATGATAATGTGTACTTTTGTATGCAATTTTGTTGATTCTGTAAGGAGGGGCGTAGCCCCGACTGGAGGAATCAACAAAATTGGGAGCCACTTCATTATCGGGTACTTCTACCAGAAAGGAGTCAACATTATGGGAAAACATCTCAATCCTCTTGAAAAGGAGTTCCTAATCCGCCACTACAGGAGTAATCGGCGGATCAAGCTTAGCGATTTCTGCGATGCGAATAATGTCTCGGAGGGAGCGCTAAAGAAATGGTTTAAACAGTACGATGAAGGCGGTCTGGAAGGCCTGGCCAGAGCAGATGCCGAAATCAGGGAGGTTCTCCCTGAAGGTGTCGACAAGACTGAAGAATCCTACAAACGTGAGATTCTCAAGCTTCGCATAGAGAATGAACGTTTAAAAAAAAACTATACAGTGCGGACGAACCAAACTGGGGAACAGGAGTTTGTTCGTTTAAAAGCGAAGAATTCGACATAATAGATATGCTCTCCCGCGATTACAGTATCAACCAACTCTGTGATTTTATGGGAGTAAGCCGTTCCGGATACTACAAGTGGAAGAAGCACAAACCCTCATCACGCGACATTGACAGGGAAGAGATGATAAAAATGGTATCCAATGTCCATGGCGATCATCTGACCCATGGCTATCGTTGGACAGCTGCATTCATCAGAATCAATTTTAAGTATAGTTTTAGCGATAACTATGCATACAAATGCTTCAGATATCTGGGAATCAAGTCGGAAACGAAACACCAGGTCCATTATCGACGCCGTAAGGATCGTGACAAATACCCGAACTTGATCTTCTCCACTTGGGAGACCGTGGACAGGCCGAAACAGGTCATTGTATCGGATATGATGGTGTTCAGATTCTGGATATTCTATTTTGAGGTGACCTTCTATTTCGATGTGTTTACAAAGGAAATACTGAGCTGGAAGCTTGCTGAACGCAGAGGTTGCAGAGACCAATATATTGATGGTTTGGCCGATGTGATAGAGTTACTGAAAGGTTGTACGGAACCGACGATAATCCATACTGACCAAGGCAGTGTTTATGCATCTGTAGCTTATAATGAATTAATAAAGGATACTATCATTGTCCGGTCAATGTCAAGAGCTGGGAAACCGACAGATAACCCTGTGAATGAGGCCTTGAATGGATGGGTCAAAGAGGAACTGCTCCTTGACTTCAAACTGGAACGATGTAGGACCAGAGATGAAGTGTTGGCTTTACTCGGGCGATACGTGAAGTTCTACAACGAACAGAGACCTTGTTGGGCCATTGGATATGAAACACCGAACAACTACAGGAGAAGGTTCTATAAAGGAGAACTGGAACATAAAAATACTTTTGAAAACAGGGTGCTTTCCGCAGAGCCTAAGTTTGTGAGAAAAAGGCGTAAACAGGCTCATTTAGAAGATAATGCGTAATAGTGTCTACTTTAGAAAATGAAAAAAACAGAAAATAAGTAAAAATGTCTACATTTGTAAAATCAAATACAGTAAAAAAAGTACTGCTGTATACTTTTAAAAATAATAATCATTAAAAAATCTTTTTAGTGTCCACTTTTTCAAGCTAGTACAGCTAGTACAACTATGATATGTGATTAAGCAAAATATACCTATGCAATGATGCAATAAAAACAAAAATATACCCATGCAATAGAACAACCATTGAATTATATGTTTATCTTTGTCGCTGAATAATAAATCATTATAGTATGTTTGTCAGGAT
>CAIWIS010000007.1 GCA_903912795.1 uncultured Bacteroidales bacterium | reverse complement strand
CGAAGGAACAGCCATTTTTAAATGCACCGACAATCCACCGGTAAGCAATGTAGCCAAATTTGTGGGCATGGACGGAATGCCTTCCGACCACTACCTGTGGCTCACAGGATTAGCAAGTGAATATCTAAAAAGTGGAAAGGTGTTACCTAAGGAACTACCTATAAGGAAGAGAAAATAAAACGTCAATATTATAGTATTTGATAACAAAATAAAGAATGTCCGAAAACCCAATTCAGATTTTCGGACATTCTTCATCTACCTTAAAAAAAACCAACTATTAAACTAAACCTGTATCCTGTTTATACGGACTTTGATTGTTCTTTAAAGTTTCTTCATGTCAATTAGGTGGGGCTGATTGTAATGCGAGTGATATTTCATTATCGAGATAAATGATTTCGACACGAGGTATTCTGTATATTTTTTTTGTTTCCATAATATTTTGTTGTGCGTTTTGAGTTTTGTGTTTAACGTTTTGTGTTCTATTAATCATCATATAAACGCATCATCACATTACCACATTATTTTATGATTACTCTTGTTGATTGATTATTCTCTTTTACTATATAGTCTCTGAACGGAAACCATCTAACATATTGTACTTTAGAATTTTAAAGTTAACAATAGACGCTGAATAATTTTGTGATAACTTGATATTAAACAGGTTCGTTTGTGTAATAATACCCAATGTTAACTTTGACTAGGCGAAAAAAATGATATCGCTTTTTTTTGAACCCCACAAATTAATAAAAATTTCTTTTCCTTTTTCAATTGCAATTTCTAATTTTCCATCACAATGGTTATAGTAAGTGAATCAAATTTCATGATTATTTCCATTTTAATAGTTTTTTAATTATGCTCGTTTCTTGTTCCTCATTTTCAGTAGCAATCCACAAAAATATCCCTTTGGGTGACACACTTGTCATGAATTGATCTAAATCTTTCATATCTAAATCCACAATAATTGAAGCACCTTTAGACTGAACATATTTTATAAAAGGAAGGTGTTGCATTATCGGATAATCATCGGCCATACCTTGCACCCACTGAATGCAATTTACACCTTCTACGCTTAAAATTGCATCAATATGATTAGCCACACCTTTACCATCCACATGAAAAACATTGTGAGTCATAGTTTTAACTTCATCTCTCAAAATTGGCAATCCATATTGAATGAAATCATCGGGTGAAATCATAAACGAGAAATCTGCACTTGGTATGTGCATTCTACCATTAGGAACCGGAATATTCATCCATGTACTTGATGGCATCCCATGGGCTTTAAGCACATTGTCAAAATCATCATAAACCTCTAAGAAATGTTCTTTAGCTTTATCAAAAAGTATTTGAGCATTAGTGGTATCAATCATTAAATCCATACACAAATCATTTGTTCCACGCCATGCTAAGGCACAATCAAGACCGGGATGCAAATCAGGATATCCAACTAAAAATGTATTTTCACACTTTTGTAATGCTACATGAGTGAGCTCCATAAGCTTCTTGTAGAAAACATTTTCTTTAGAGAAGTTTATTTTTGATAAATCGGTATTATAATCATGAATAATTTCGTGATACCATGAAGTTGTTTCTTCAAAAGTCATTTCACCGCCATGGAAAGCTGCATAAGCATTCGGACCAACATTAGGAGTGTAAATTGGAAATGTCTCTGCATTAAAACGCATTCCTTTAATGCTTCTTAAGTACTGGTCAGCCTGATATTCAGCATCAAACCATTTATCGCGAAGGGAGGAATGATTACTTGCAACAGACGAATCGTATTCTGCATTATGCCTATG
>CAIWIS010000006.1 GCA_903912795.1 uncultured Bacteroidales bacterium | reverse complement strand
CTTGTCGTTCAGTCTGTACCTTCCATCTAAATATGATTGTTGTATGCCGGAATTTAAAATATAATTTTTTTCGGAGCTCATAGTGTTAAAGCGCAAGTTAAAATCCTTGTAGCGAATGTTATACGTAAATCTGTAGCTGAATCCGGTAACTGTTGTGTCGTGTGATGCACCTAATGTATGAGTTACTTTAGAGCCAAGACCCTGAAAATTTAGCGAGTGATGCTTGAATAGTGTAAGACCGAAACCAGCCGATGCTGATGTGGCTTTGTATGTGTTTGAAGTGGCTTTTTCATTAATAAATTCGGTGTTAAATGATAAGCGACCAATACTTTTGCTAATTCCCACACTTTGCCCAAAAATGTTCGAATATGGGTTTTGAATCAATGCATAATTTATAAGAGTATTTCCCTTTAAACGTAATAACCCTGTTAATCCACGTCCATTTAATGTGTGTAAGCTTCCATTACTCACATTGTAGCCAAGTTGAATATTGCTTATAGGAGTGCTGTAAGTAAGGTTGTATAAAAATTGCCGGTCAAAATCAAATTCCTCATTGCCACCAAAATACAAGCTTTGAATTCCTGTTGAATATTGCAATTCTCTTTTTTTAGGAAATAATATACTTCCGTATGCTCTTATACTATTTCTGATGGGTTGAGTTGACATCAGGTTGTACATTTGATAGTCCAAATTTAGTGGCGATGAACTCTGACTTCGTTGGTTTACAAAAACGCTATTTAGTTTTTGAAGTTGAAGCGCTGTAGCTTGCATATTTTTATCAGACGAAGCACTAATCATTACCGACGACTCTTTCCAGTTGTTTTGATAGCGCATTCTGTCAGTAGGGTTCATTTTTGTTTGGTAAGCTACTGTTTGATAAATAGTCGTGTCGCGATAGGCTGGTAAGTTAATGAATTCCAAATATCCATCGCTGCTGCCTCTAAATGAAATTAGCTTTCCAACTTTGTAATCGAGTTTAATAAGCTCATTGGTGTTGCCTTTGTTCGATAATCTTATTTGAAGAGTTGTATTAGGATTTGTTTCGGTAAAATAAAGATTGGTTTTGTAAACCGAAAACTCCCATCGCGTTGCAGCAATAATCGAGATATTAGTTGATGCCATCGAGGCCTGGTCATCGGTGCGTAGCATTGCTGATACAATGTAGGATACACCTCCGGTAGCATTGCTCGAAGGCGAAATGTGTATAGGCAGGTAGGTAGTGTCGCCACTATTAATTGTGACTTCTTCATTGCCCATACTTATTATTTTCCAATTATCAGGCGACGTAAATGTTACTTTTGCATTTATAGCTTGGGATGATGCATTGTAAATTTTGAGAATATTAAAGCTCATATTGCCAGCTACAATACTATCGTTTGGTTTGCTAAATTGCATTTCTATTCCCAACGCATTGTTTTGCGAATGTAAAAAAAGCTGAGATGATAAAATACAAGCAAAGAACACAACGAAAGTGCGAATGAAGTGGTAGAAGCTATGTTGTTGCTTGTGTGCATTCATTGGGGATGGCATAAAACTCAAAATCCGGGACCTGTAGGTACGAGTTCAAATTCAATTTCGATGTTGTAATAGTCAGGTTCTTCGCCCATTAGTGAGCCATTGCCTCCGGCTGAAACGGGTTTGCCGCATTCGTATGAAATATTAAGTTGGTTGTTAGCCCAGTTTAAATCCGTCCAACTCACATTGGTATACGAAAATAACGGTACCCAATCTGATGATAAATCCTGATAACCATACGAGTGTCCACTTTCAAGACCTATCACATTTTCTGCTTTAACTCGTAATCTGTTTAGAGGTAAAACATATACATCACCTTTTATATTTGCCTGATTGTTAAAGGCTCTAAAATACAAAACAAAACCTTGAAGTACATGGCCTACTTTACTTGAGTCGGCTAGCGAAATGCCAAAGCGAGTGCCGGTTTGAACTTCAATTCCTTTTTTAATTTTACTTAAACTGCTAAAATTCAAAGGTAAACTGCTACCATAAAGTACATTTAGTCGTGCTGCATTCCATTCTTGCGAAAACACTTGTTCAGTGTTGCTGCAAAGCACCACTGTTACAATAAATATTTTCAATAAAAATAGTCTGGTAGTTAGCATGTTATATTTAAATGCACAATACATAAACAAGAAGAAGATTGACCAACACTTATGCTGCGTTGATCAATCTTCAAAATTACTATATTTTTTCGAATTAGTCAATAGCCAAATCGAACATTACGTTCACAACGTAACGATCTGGTGCAGGACTAGGATTTTGATCGATAATTTTTACAGGATTCATTGGGCGTACAGTTCCTTGTTCGGCTGTACCGCAACGCCAGTTTAATGTAAATGAGTTGTCGGCAGCATCACCAGCATTTGCATTTACTGTGTTGTTGTCTTCGATAAGAACTACAGGGTAAGTTTCAAGGCGAGCTACTTGAGTTGCATTAGCTGTTGAAACGCTAAACAAAGAAGCACCTGCTGTTGTACCTTTAGCTAAAGCTGCACCTTCGAAAGTGTTAAGTCCATTGTTAGTAATAGAAAAACCAACATTGTCCAACGAAAAAGCTGTGTTAGGATTGTCAGTACCAAGGAAAGTTGGTTCTTCAGTACCATAAGTTAAAGCCCAACGAGTTGATGAAGAAACAGTAAAGTCTGTTTTGTACATAGAGCCTGAAGTTGCAGGGTTAGCCGCTCCCGAAGCAATTTGCGATGAAATACCGTTTTTGTAATCTTCGATAGTGTTGAACACAAACTCGATATTACCACCGTTTGTAACGGTCATGCGTAATACCTGATTTAAACTTACAGCTACCGGAATAACATTTCTGTCTTTCACTGCTTGTCCAAATGCACTAAAACCACAAATAAGCATTACTGCTGCTAAACTAATTTTTTTCATAAAAACTTTTTTAATTATTAATTAGAGATTTTGATTTATTGACTCCAATATTAGTATCAGAGCTATTTTGTTTGTTACTTAAATTTGTAATTTTTTAAATTGAATATTGTCTCAGCAATATCTAAAACCCCTTTTATTGCTGCATTTCGAATGCGAATGTAGTAATAATTACTACACTAAAAAATAGAAAATTAAGTATGTAGCTTTATAAAACTACGAAATTTCACAAATGCCAGTTAGATATATTAAAATAATTTATTTTATACTTTGTATATCAGATAATTGGTCTTCCAATTTGTAACCATTACAAATATGAATAAAGTAAAAAAATACTTTATAATTAACTTATATTAATGAAATAATTTTGTCATATATCTCCTATGATGCTCTGAAACTGCCAATAGTAGGGAGTTTGAGGGGTTGTTAAATAGTTTTCATTTTTAAATATGGAACTTAAAAAACATAATTCAAGAAATATTTAACCAAAAAAGTGCAACTTTACACACATAAAAATATTACCTTTGCTCTCTGTAAAAAAACAAAAAATTATAAATTATGGGTAAAATTTCAGATGTCGTAAAACCAGGAGTTGTTACTGGATCCGACTTGCAATTTATTTTTAAGGTAGCTAAAGAAAACGGTTTTGCTATTCCAGCAGTGAATGTAGTAGGCTCGTCAACTGTAAACTCAGTGCTCGAAGCAGCCAAAGTGGCCAATGCTCCTGTTATGATTCAGTTTTCGAACGGCGGTGCAGCATTTAATGCTGGTAAAGGTTTAAAACTCGAAGGTCAACAAGCTGCTATTTTAGGCGCTGTGGCAGGTGCAAAACACATTCATACATTGGCTGAAGCTTATGGTGTACGTGTAGTGTTACATACCGATCATGCTGCTAAAAAATTACTTCCTTGGATTGATGGTTTGTTGGATGCAAGTGAAAAAAACTTTGCTGAAACTGGAAAACCTCTTTTCAGTTCTCACATGCTCGATTTGTCGGAAGAACCACTAGAAGAAAATATTGAAATTTGCGAAAAATACCTTACTCGTATGAGTAAAATGGGTATGACTTTGGAAATGGAATTGGGTATTACCGGTGGCGAAGAAGATGGAGTTGATAACAGCGATGTTGACAATAGTTTATTATATACTCAACCCGAAGATGTTTACAAAGTGTATGCAGCTTTGAGTAAAATATCGCCAAACTTTACTATAGCAGCTTCGTTTGGTAACGTACACGGTGTTTACAAACCAGGAAATGTTAAGTTGACTCCAAAAATTTTGAAAAATTCGCAAGAGTTTATCAAAGCTCAAACAGGTACAACTGATGCACATCCAGTTAACTTTGTATTCCACGGTGGTTCAGGCTCAACACACGAAGAAATTCGTGAAGCCATTAGCTATGGGGTAATTAAAATGAATATTGATACGGATACTCAATGGGCATTTTGGGATGGAATTCGTGGATTTGAAGCTAAAAATCGCGAATATCTTCAAGGTCAAATTGGCAACCCAGAAGGTTCTGAAAAACCAAACAAAAAGTATTACGACCCACGCGTATGGTTACGCAAAGGAGAAGAATCGCTTATTGCTCGTTTGCAAGTAGCTTTCGAAGATTTAAATGCAATAAACAGTTTGTAGTAAATAAATTGAAATAAAAAACCAACGACACTTTTTTTGAGTCGTTGGTTTTTTTATGTTCAATAGTAAGTGATAGTACGTGTTTCGGATGTAGGACTACTCCAGGTTTGTGTGCTGTTCGATCGGTATTGCCATTCCTTTGTTAACCAATTGCCTATACTATCTACAACCGGATATGTGTATTTGTTCTCACCCATATAATTTTTGAATAAAATCAGATTTTTATTAGAATCATACTGGTATAGGTCTATGTCTTTTCTTGTAAAACTACCTTCTACATGTACTTGAACCATCGAATCCAACATGAGGTATTGATCATCGGTATGAAAATAATAAGTTGCCTTATTTTGCCATGTAGGTGCTTGTGAATAGACGGCATATTTTTTAAACATACCATTGCTTGCATATTCAAAATCTTTCACTTCGGTACCATCGGAGCGAATTATACGGGTTGGGTATTTATCGGTATATTCTACAATAGTAGAGTCAATATTTCCACCCTGATAATTTTCAATAATATACAACGTTTCGCCATCCATTGAATAGGTTGTTGTAGGATTTCCAGTTTTACTTTTCAAGTTAGGAATTAATGCATCGTTCAATAACATGTATTTGTCCTGAAGTATATATTTGCCAAAATTCTGATAGTCGAAATTAATTTCAGTAATCCCCGTTGTTTTTCCTAATGTTGTGTTTCTTGAAATTGATACTAATCTGTTGCTTGTGTAATCGTAAGTCTCTGTGTAGATTAAGTATTCGCTGTTGTGGGAAATATTTGAAATAAACCCAGCGGAGGTAAAATTCATAATATTAGTTCCATTCATAGATTTTACCTGTTTCACGTGTCCTTTCAATTGCATTCGTACCAATGAGTTGGTGTTCCAATAAATGGTGTTGTCATCAAGATCGTAGGGATTACACGATGTGAAAATTACTAAAGCAATAATGATTTGAAAGATCTGTGTTGTTTTCATAAGGCATTGTTTTTAAGATAATTTGTTGATATTATAAAAGTACATTTATCTTTTTTGGTTTGCAAATATATTTAATTATTTCGAAAAAATAGTATTTTGTTGTTTTTAATTTAATATTCGATTTCAAACTTAGAATATTTGGCTGATTGCGCTTTTAATAATGCTAACAATTTAATTGTTTTTGCAAGCTTTTCTTTTTTAATTGATAAAAAATGAGTAATTTTGCAGTCAAATTGTAATCATACTACGATTGAATATAAATTCCTGACAGTTAGTATATTGGGGTGCTTATTACCGAACATTTAAAACTGAAATTTAGCGCTCTGGTTTTAACCAATTAAGCATAAATCTGTCAAAGTCGGATAGATTAATTCTGACTTTCCAATTTCTACAACAAACTCAATAGCTATATGTGGATTCTTTTTGCATTTGTCTCGGCTTTATTACTTGGTGTTTACGATGTTTGCAAAAAAACATCTTTGCAAAATAATGCAGTAATACCAGTATTGCAATTGTCAATATTAATATCAGCTTTATTTTTAACACCGTTTTTGCTCTTATCGTGGTTTTGGCCTGGTTTCGAGTCGAGTGTGTTTTTTGTGCCGGCAGTCGATTTTGAAACGCATTTAATGCTGATGCTCAAATCAGTAATTGTACTTACATCGTGGTTGTTTGCTTATTTTGCAATAAAACATTTGCCTATTACCATTGCATCGCCTATTAAAGCCACTCAGCCGGTTTGGGTAGTTTTAGGTGGAGTACTTATATTTAGTGAGCAACTAAGTTTATATCAAAGCATAGGAGTCGGGATTACGTTATTCTCGTTTATCTTATTTTCATTTGCGGGCAAAAAAGAAGGATTTTCGTTTACAAACAACAAATGGATTTGGTTTATAATACTTGCCACGCTTACAGGTGCCATAAGTGGTTTATACGATAAGTATTTATTGCGTCATATAAATCACATGTCGGTACTTGTTTATTATACCTATTATCAGGTTATAATAATGGGTGCAATAACTGCTTTTTTATGGTATCCTACACGAAAAAAGACAACACCCTTTGAATTTCGATGGACGATTCCATTAATAGCACTTTTTTTAATGTCAGCCGATTTTACATACTTTTATTCCTTGTCGTTCGATGATTCGTTAATTTCGGTAGTTGGCACCATTCGTCGGTCGGGAGTTATAGTTCCGTTCCTTTTTGGAGCCATTATTATGCATGATAAGAACTTGAAATTGAAAATTATTGACTTGATAGGTGTAATTATTGGTATGATTTTCTTATTTCTTGGCTCAAAATAGATTGATAGTTTGTGTTTAATGTGCACAATATCAGTTGTGTAGGTTGTAGTGCCTGCGAATTTAAAAAGAATTTTTCAAATACACTAAAAATTATTTGATTATTAGCAGAAAAGTTTGTATTTTTGCAAGCCGAAAAAGTAACATGCAATAACAAATAAAATTAAGATATGAAAAGCGGAATTCACCCAGAAAGCTACCGTACAGTTGTTTTCAAAGATATGTCGAATGGCGATACATTTTTCTCACGTTCAACCGTAAATACAAAAGAAACTATTGAAATAGATGGTGTAACTTATCCAATCGTAAAATTGGAGATTTCAAGTTCTTCGCATCCATTTTACACAGGTAAATCTAAATTGGTAGATACTGCAGGTCGTGTTGATAAGTTTATGACACGTTACGCAAAACGCGGCGAAGCTAAAAAATAAGCTATTGTAAAAAAACTCATTGTAAAGCTGCTCGAATTAATTTTCGGGCAGCTTTTTTTATGCTAAAAATTCAATTTTGTTCCTACATTTACGTAATTTACAACAAAAACTTTTACATTAATGTAGATAAAATCCTATACTCAAACTTTCACAATATACCATTAATATGCAATCATACAGTTTATTACAATACTGGCACAGCTATTGAATAGTGTGTGGCAGCATTGCTATATCTGGTGCACAAGAATAGTTCTGTTTATTAAAAGAAAATTAGCTTTTATGAATCAACACAATGCGTTTTATATGGATGGAACACTGTCTATTTGCCGCGAAGGAGAAGTCTTTCTGGGAAATGCACAGATTCGATTATTAAAACAGGTTTTGAAAGATGGTTCGATACATGCAGCTGCCAAAAATCTGAAAATGTCGTACCAACATGCTTGGCATTTATTGGATAAAGTAAATCAACTGTCGCCCCTGCCGATACTAATTAGGCAAAAGGGTGGGAGAGATGGCGGTGGTTGTGCAATAAGCAATTATGGATTGAAACTTATCCGAACATTCGAAGTTAAAGAGTTGGCTTTAAAAGAATTTTTGGCCAATAACAACGCTGATTTCGACAGATGTTTTTTTTGACAATCGATATACTATCAATAGAATATCGCTTTTTTTTTAAACTGCGTTATACTTTTAAGATTATATCGGTGAGAAATACTGCCCCTAACCCCTAAAGGGGAACGGAAATTAGTATTGATAATTTTAACAAACAACAATATGAAAATAAGGTATAAAATAGACAAAAGTAGCTTCAGTTCCCCTTTAGGGGCTAGGGGCAGATTATTATTAATTGCTTTCACTTTTACGCTCGTGCTTGATGCACAAAACGTTGTTATCGACGGAGAAATTCGTCCTCGTACTGAATTCAGGGATGGTTATGGAAACCCGCTGCTCACAACAAACGACCCCGGGATATTCACCATTCAGCGTACCCGATTGGGACTGACATT
>CAIWIS010000005.1 GCA_903912795.1 uncultured Bacteroidales bacterium | reverse complement strand
CTCTCAACTTCACTAATGTCAATATCATTCATGCGGCGTTCTACACCATCTACAAGTATATAGGGCTGTCCACCATTCCAGGTTGATTGACCGCGAATATAAATTGCAGGATCCTCCTTTCCCGGTTGTCCACTGGTTTGAATTGTTGTTAATCCCGGCAATTGACCAGTAAGTGCTTGTGCGAGATTTGTTACACCTCCGGCTCTTTCCAATTCTTTACTGGTAGTATTGGTAATGGCACCAACTACTGACTCTTTTTTTTGTTGTCCATAGCCAACAACTACAACCTCATCTAATGTTTTTAATGACGAAGACAACTCAATTTTCGTAAATTCATCATTAACCTTTAAAACTTTAGAGTCATAACCTATATATGATACTTTTATTGACGGATTTTCACCTGCAATTTCTAAGCTAAATTTCCCATTTATATCTGAAATTGTTCCATTTGACTCTCCTTCAATAATGATATTAGCTCCAATAATAGTTTCTTTTGTTTCAGCATCAATTATAAGACCTGAAATCCTTTTTCGTATTTTTGTATTAGCCGGAGTTGCTTCTTTCTTGTCAGAGGTTTTACTTTGCTTAATGTAGATGGATATGTTTTTGTCATTTATTTCATAAACAATTCCTTTATCCTTGAATAAGACATTTAAAATTTCATTGATACTTTTATTTTCAACCACGATAGACACTTGTTGTTTTAAATCAACATCGCTGGTTCGGACAAGAAAAGAGTAGCCGGATTTTACCTCAATTTCATTCAATACATAAGCCAACTGCTTATTTGTTAACTTCAATGTAATTTTCTTTTCCTGAGCGAAGGAATTGGAAGCAAACATTAAAATAAACAGTAGCACAATTGGTAATTTGCAGCTTAAAATCTTACAAATCTTTAATGGAAATGGCATCCAATTTTGTAACATAACCTTGTGTTTTTGTTTAATTTTCATTTTGTCTTTGATATAAAGTTTATTCTGATTTTTTCTTAATTATGATTACTCTATCCAAATTTAGAGTAGTTAATATGGAATGTTTATTTATTCTCAATGTAAATTCTATCACCAACATATTTCCGATTATATTTTCTATCCACATCAATGTATTCGAGAATCTGAGTAATTGGTTGTTTTAAATCCAAACTACCGGAATAGAGTTCGTTTTTTATACTTTGTGTTTTAAATATAATTTTGACATCGAATCTGCGTTCCAAATCTTTAGCTATATCCTGCAAAGATGCATCTACAAAACATAACTTTCCAGTAGTCCATGAAGCTGCTTTTGAGGCGTCGGTATTGGATGTTGTAAATGTTTTTTCAGATTTATCGTATACTACCTTTTGATTTGGTATGAGACTAAGTTTATCCGGGCTATCGTCAATGTTAAGAGAAACATCTACCTTACCCTCCAATAAATTAACTTCAATATTCTTTTCGTTGGAATAGGAGCGAACATTAAAAACGGTACCCAATACTTTTACCTTGATACTGTTAGCAATAACCAAAAATGGTTTGTTCTTATTCTTTGACACTTCAAAATAAGCTTCACCTGTTAGCTCAACTGTTCTGTTATCTTTTCCATAATTAGCATTGTATTTAAGTTTGGAACCAGAGTTGAGCCATACAGTGGTTTTATCAGGTAAAACAATTTTTGACTGAGAGCCATGGGGTACAATTGTTTCGTAACTCAATACATTATTACTAGTGCTGAGTTTTGTATAGATATAGTAAGAAGATAAAGAGGTAGAGAATAGAAATACAATTATGGCTGCAATTCTTAAGAAGTTTTTGAGGAATACCGGAAGAATAAAGTGAGAAAATCCGTTATTTATAAGTTCTGATAATAATTTGTAGTTATTAGTCTTTTCGGATTCAATAATTGGTATTTGTGATATAGCTCTTGTTTTAACCAGCTCGTTGTATAGAGTTTTGTAATATGGATCAGAGTTAAGTATATCCAATAACATCTGTTCATCTTTATCGGAAATATCGCCCGACAAATGACAGGTCATAAGTTTTTTGAATTGTTGTTCTCTGTTTTGCATTAGATTAGTAGGGTAGCATTTTGTT
>CAIWIS010000004.1 GCA_903912795.1 uncultured Bacteroidales bacterium | reverse complement strand
TAAAATATACGTTTATCCGATTCGTTTTTGGTTTCAATTTCAACACGAGCAAGCTCTTTATTCCATTTTGAATCGGCTAGTTTTGCTATTGCGTTGAAGTCCCAGCCTGGGATTTCGGCAGTTATGTTGGCAAGGGCATTGTTGGCACTTACGGGCGATATACCCACTTTGAGTTGTACAAAATCGCCTTGATCAAAACTAATTACTCCTTTTACCGACAAACCTTTTCCGCGCTTTCCTTCAAGCGGTTTATCGTCGTTGTAAATTGTCAGTTTTTTTAGTGGTTTCGACGACCGAATAGCAAAAAATACTTGTTGCTCCTTTGCCCAACCCGATGAGTGACGATAGCCTAGGAGCGTGTATTCGTCGGTTTGCTCGAGATAAGTATCCGTACTTTTGTCGTTGATTCCTTCTTTAAGGTCTATCATCACCTGTGCATTTTGGCCTTTTGGGAATTGATATTGGTGAAAACCAACCCTTTCGGTTGCCGTTAATTCAACAGCAACGCCATTATCCATTTTTACAGCATAATATCCTGGCTTGGCAGTTTCGTTTTTATGACTGAAAGTAGAAAGATAACCCTTATGTGGATAGGTTTGCACACCCTTATCCAATCGTATATCGCCTGTAAATGGCATAATTAGCACATCAGCCAAATCGCCTATACCTGTTCCACTAAGATGTAATTGCGAGAAACCAATAATTAAGCTATCGGAATAATGGTAACCCGAGCACCAATCCCAGCCTTTGTAAATATTATTTGGACCAACTTGCACTGCGCCAAACGGCACACTTGCTCCTACAAAAACATGTCCGTGTCCCCCAGAACCAATAAATGGGTCAACAAATTTTGTAAGTTCCTGTGCTTGATTATTTGTAGAAAATGCAGCAACCACAACGAATAAAATAAAAAATCGGCGCATAATATTAGAATTTAAAAATGGATATACATTTACACAATAAATTTTTATGCTACAAATTTACTCTTGAGCTATTAATTATTGCTTAATTATTGATTAATACAGCATTTATTTTGAAAAATGTTTGGAAAAAACAATTACAACTTGTAAATCAAAAATCAAAACACTACTTTTACTTTTTTAAATTTGCATTTGCTCAATTTATTTTTAATCACAGCACCTATGATTTCGACAAAAAAACTTGTTATTTTTCTTACCATATTGCTATTTACAACACAAGTTTGGGCTAAATCGCCTCGAGCCTTGTTTTCATTTATTCAACTCACTGATATGCAAATGGGTATGATAGCCAATAACACAAATAGCGATGAAGAAATTCGATTATATACCCTTGCAATCAATCAGGTGAATAAACTAAAGCCAAACTTTGTAGTTATAACGGGCGATTTAGTGAACAACAGAACAGATTCGAGTCAATTAAAAGCATTCAAACAGATTACATCATTAATCAACAAAAAAATCCCCGTTTATATTATTCCTGGCAATCACGATGTGGGAAGTAAACCAACAAGCGAAACAATGAACTTTTATTTCAATAATTATCCCATCGATAAATTTAGTTTTACCAGTAAGAATGTACAATTAATAGGTATTAACAGCAG
The DNA here is from genome assembly GCA_903912795.1 of uncultured Bacteroidales bacterium. Taxonomy (GTDB): domain Bacteria; phylum Bacteroidota; class Bacteroidia; order Bacteroidales; family Paludibacteraceae; genus Paludibacter. Next base: position 5,039 of record CAIWIS010000004.1, on the reverse strand, counting down.
TTTGATAAACTCGGGCATAGCAGCGGAAAACGATCAATGGGAATGGTTGAAAAAAGTACTTGCTGAAAATTCGAATGCTATACGCAAAATTCTCTTTACACATCATCCATTTTTCACAACCAATATCAACGAGAAAGACAGCTATTCGAATATTCCTCAACCCAAACGACAGGAATATATGGAATTGTTGAAAGCAAATGGCGTAGTGAAAATTTTTGCAGGGCATTATCACAATAATGCTATTGCCAAATACGATGGCATAGAAATGATTACCACCTCAGCAGTAGGCAAGCAATTGGGAAAAGCAAAATCAGGATTTCGGGTTGTAACTGTTTATAAGGACAGTATTGTGCATCGGTATGTGGAAATAAATTCGTTTCATTAAAATGAAGCACACTATATTCATTAAAAACACAACTTACTTTATCACTGTCATTTTTGAGTTCAACTGATTATTACCGCATTGAATTTGGTAAATATAAAGCCCATTTTTAAGGTTAGTGGCATTGAAACGATACTTGAAACTACCTGAAAAATGATAACCCATATCAATTGTTTCGACAACACTACCTTGCATAGAAAGGACTTGAAAATGTACAATCAATTGTTTACAAAGAACTTTCTAGTTACAGATTTTGAATCAGAAGTAACTTTAACAATATACAAACCACTATTCAAATGACTGGTATTTAGCTGGAAACTAGCAACTTCATCAATACTTATTTTTTTATTTATAAGCATCTTCCCACTTAAGTCAGCAATTGAAACATACAAGGATTTTGTGTAATTGTTGCTTAATTTAATATTCAAAAAATTGCCATCAGGATTGGGATAAATATAAATCCCACTCTCAATAGAATTTAAATCGCGCACAGAAGTCAGGTTGGTAATTTGAATGGCATCAATGCGAGTTGTTACGTTACCTGTTTTAGCGTGATAAAGCCGAAACCAATTAATAGCGCCTAAATCGGGCGTACCCAACACAGCAGCACTGGAAAAAGGCAGGTTTATTAAATTCCAACCATTTGTAAGTGTACCAATATTCCAGCTATATTCATTTGTATCGGCTTTTCCACCACTACCCAATTCAACCTGATTATTAACTGTAAATAAGCTTACATCGGAAACAAAATACCAAAATTGCAATGCATCAGTTTGAACCGAAACACCTGTATTGATAGCAGGCGAAAAAACGTTTTTAAATTCGTCGGTACTGGTGCCTGCCGATTGTAAACAAGCTAATCCTTGTTTTTTATCAGCGGTATTAAGGGTTAATGTATTGGATGAAGTCCAACCAGCATTGGAATCGCAGTTGGAAATGATTTTATTTATTGGAGCTGCTGTGACAATGATTTCTGAATTTGCAATTATTCCACCATCATGTGAGGTGGCATAAATTGTAGCAGTACCAAGTGCAATGGGTGTAATTAAGCCGGCAGCACTCACGGTAGCAACAGAAGTATTATTCGAAGTCCATGTTACTTTTTTATTACTGGCATTCCATGGTGTAAATGCTGCAATAAGTTGTTTTGTATAACCTTTGATTACAGTTGTTTCTTTTGGTAAAACTTCCATATTTACAACAGAAATATTTTTGGAATAATACAGATCTTCTCCAGCCCAAGCCGATAATTTAGCATAGATATTCCCCGATAATTGATCAGGGACTGTAATGTTTTCTAAAGCAGTTGCGCCTAACCTATCTTCTAATTGTTTTAGATACAAACTGCGGGTGGCAACATGCACTCCTGAAGGTCCCGATTTTTCCCAATATCCACGAAAAATACTTTCAGGATATTTATCATGACTGTTTGCGCCGTGTGCTTCATTGCCTATTGAGCCAATTAAATAATTTTGTGAGCCTTTGGCAGCATCGCAAATATAAGCACCACATTCGAGATTCCAACCAACGGTTTGTGCACCGCAAAAAGCATGACCAGCTGAACTCGTTGCGTATTCTGTGATAGCCATGGTGGCATTGCTTTTAATATTGTCGAACAAAGTTCCAGTAGCCCAACGGTGGTGAGGTCCCAACAAATTTAAGCCATGTTCACTTACACAATCCAGAAACACATTCGGACCTGGAATGCGAGCATGAGTTACAAAATCGTGTCGACCATAATCGGAATAACAACGCTGGAAAAGTACACGTGTAGATTGTGCATCGAGGCAAAACGAATAACGCCAACCTCCTGAAATTGCACCTCTCGGGTCGATATAAGCACATTCCTGAACGGTGACATTCATCACATCCCAAGTCATAACAGCCGATTCGGAAGCACGAGTAACCGTAACACCATGAATCCAACTATTGTCAGTGTATCGTGGCCTTATACCTACTCGCAAACGGTTTCCATTGGTTGAGACAGTTGGACTTCCTCCATCTTCAATGCCTACTATTCGCAAATCTTCTACAGCACACTTTACTAATCGACCCGAAGTTGAGTATTTTGAAATAGTTCCACCACCGTATTTTGTTTGCAAAGGTTGTACTAACGGACATTCGATGGTGATGGAATTGCCGTTAATTGCAGTAATTTTTCGCTTAAAGCCAATGTTGTAGGCTTCACGTTCGCCAGTCACAGTCCAATAATCGGCAGGATCGGTAATATATCCACCTGTTGTAACTTTAAGGTCAGAAAACCAAGTGTCGTTTGGAGTAAACCGAACTATGACTAAATCGCCCACAGCAAAGCCTGAAGCATTGGCAATTGCAAATGTTCTGGCACCAGTACCCACATAAGCATCGGTTATTAACTGTGTGTTGGATGTAGATAAACCTTTACTTACTGGCTCAATGGTTATCATAGTATGATTTGTGGCAAAATCCGAATAAAGTATTGTACCATCAACACCTTGTCCCTCACCACGTAACACGACACCACTCGCCCAAATTCGCAAGGCTGTACCATATCCATCAGTCAGATTTGGAATAGTTCCATCGTTTAATCTATAAGTTCCACGTTTTAGCAATACAGATCCCCGATACCCTTGAGCATCTGGAGTCATATTACAAACTTGATTAATTGCAGCTTGAATTCTGGTTCTATCTTCGCCCGAAGCAGTTGGATACAAAGTCAGTTTTACCGGTATTTCACCAACAGGAACTTTAACGCCACCATCCATATAACCAGCATACGAAAAATCGGGTAAAATATTATTATCGATTGTTTCACCATTATTAGCATGGGGTGTATAAATAAGTTTCCCATCGCTACCCGGATAAACAAGTGTTGATTGTTGCGCTTGTGTAACTAAGGATATTGCAAAACAAAGCGTCGAGAGTAATAGCAGTTGTGATTTTTTCATTTTGTATGCTTGAAATTCAATTAATTAACTCAATTTTATATCAATTATTCAACAAATCATTGATCATATTCACCAACAAACGTCCAGCAATGGGGTCGGTCGTTGCTTTTTCGAGCAGCATGCCCGAAACGATGGCCGAACCGCCATTATTAATACGAATAATTGGAAATCCTTTGATGGATTTTACATAATCCGAACGTTGTTGCATTTCCCCATTAATATAACCGTGAATTTTTATATGGTTGGCAAGTTCTACTACATTAGGATTGCGTTTAACCGTAAATGCCGCATTGCAAACTGTTGGTATATCCGTTTTATTGTTATTGAAATAACGAATGTCGAATAGTCCAACACCATCAAAAACGCGTGATTCAGGCATTTCCATATTTACAATATCGCCTTCGGTAGGTACAATCCAACCAGTGATATATTCAGGATACAGTTTTTTAGTTGCATAAGGCGAGTTCAACAACAACACTTTCGCGCCTTTATCAACCAACAATCGAAGCTGACTTAATTCTACCGATGTACATTTGGTGCTATCAAGACCTGAGATAACGAATAAATCGGGTTTCGAAGACATGGCAGCAGTAAGCGTAGTAAATGCAGTGTGTTTAACTTGTAAAAAATCCAATGCTTTGTTCATACCATTAAAATCGACTAAAGCAATTTTTTTGGTTGCATTCACAGTTGAACTACTCCAGCTTTTTTGAGCAATATTCAATTTATATTCGTTTTCGGAAATGGCAAGGCCATTTTCTGTCAATCGCAGTTTTAATTTAGCTGCAATTTTGGGTGAAGGTAACATTGCTGGAATTTCGATGCTAGGCGTAATCCACTGACGAGTGGCATGTTTCACGGCAGGAATCATGTTGGAACCTTTTGCCAATACTTCGCCATTATCAGTTTGTAGTTCCCAACTAAGTTTCGTTTCGCCCACTTCGGTTCCATTCTCACGGTCGTTTACCACGCAAATTTTGGCTGGTAGTTTTTCGCCAGCATACAGGTTGCGACCCCAAATTTCGGCACTAACCAACACAGGTTGCATAGCACGTTTCATGGCATAATAGGTAGGATACGGCTCAATGTTTTTGGCATCATATACATTACGGAACCACGTTAAAAGGGCAAAATGCAACACACCAGCCATTTTATCGCCCGAACGACGGATAGACTCAGCCACTTCGCCAGTGATAAATGAATTTACATCCAAAAATGCTTGCGGATTTGCATATTCATACGATTGATAACCAATAAGCGATTGTGGATTTTGATGCACTAAATTATAGAAACGAGTAGCATGACCGGTTTCACCACTTGGGTAGCCTGTAGAAAGTTCCTGACTAATAAGCGGACGACCTGGATACGCAACACGCTGAAAATGACCTTTGAAATAACGGAAAAGTGTATAATTGTACCAATTTATGTATTTGTGGTCGTCGTCGATATCGCCATCGTCAATAGTTGTATAAAACTCTTTACCAAAACGTTTCTCTGATTCGAAACGTTTATAGTTCGAGTCGAAATTGATAGGACGGGTTGGATCCATTTGGCGCATACGTTTTACCACATCCGAAATGATTTTCATTTTTAACTTAGCCTTCTCTAAATCGGGTTCATTGTCGTAAAATTTCATTTCGTTGTTCACTGTCCAAATAAGCAAAGACGGGTGATTGCGGTATTTTTTTAATAAACTGATAAATTCATCTGCCCACATGGTAATCAGTTTT
>CAIWIS010000003.1 GCA_903912795.1 uncultured Bacteroidales bacterium | reverse complement strand
TAATTTACTAAATTTGCCGGAGATTATTCAGTTTAAAAACGGTAATCAGATTAGGAATACTTACGATGCCAGCGGGCAGAAGTTGAAAACATTATATTCAACTTTGGGCACACCTGTTGTTATTCCTGTAAATACTATTGGAAATCTGGGCGACCCAAATAATTGTAACGATTATCTCAACGGTATTGATTATATTGGAAATATTGAGTATTTTTTTAGTAATGATTGTGGCGATTATCAGTTCGATTTAGCTAAGATATATAATTCAGAAGGTTATGTTGACAATTTTTACTACACTATCTTCAATTATTATCGCCGTGACCATTTAGGCAATAACCGTGAAGTATGGCGAGCACCGTGGAGTTATGGCACCACCAATGTTGCAGCCTCCACAATCCAACGCACCCAATACTACCCCAGCGGTTTACCGTGGGCAAGTAATAGCGGCGATAATCCGTGGACACAGAATAAGAAGTACAACGGTAAGGAGTTTGTGGAAATGCATGGGTATGATACCTACGATATTGTATGGAGGCAGTATTATCCGGCAATAGGAAGATTTCAAACTCCTGACCCGGAAGTGGAACAATTTTATGACCTCAGCCCATATTCCATGTGCGGGAATAATATGGTGATGAATGTTGATCCAGATGGTAGGGTTATTGAAACGGCATGGGATGTATATAGTTTAGCTACAGGAGTAGCCAGTTTTGCAAAGAATGTAGCAACAGGAAATGTTGCTGGTGCAATAATAGATGGCGTTGGGATTGTGGCTGATGCTGCTGCCGTTTTAACACCAGGCGTACCAGGCGGTGCAGGTGCAGCCATAAAAGCTGTGAGAGTTGGAGACAAGGTGGCGGATGCTGTTAAGACAGGAAAAACGGCGGAGAAGGTTGTTGAGGGTGGTCGAGCTGGTAAAACAATCGCAAAAGAAAATGGTGTAAAAGTAAAGTCGTATGGGACAAATGATGCGCATAAACCTGCACACGCACATGTAAAAGGTGGCGGTAAAGAAGTAAGAGTTGGGCCCAATGGTAAACCATTAAAAGGGCAGCCAGAATTATCTGATAAACAAAAAAAAGTTATTGAGAATAATCGAAAAGAAATTCGAAAAGAAGTCAATGCTGTTGGGAAGGAAAATAAAAAAATTGAAGATCAAAATCAACGAAGATGAATTATTTAATTGACTTTAAAAATGCTTTGTCTAAAAGGCTAAAGAACAATAGGATTGAATGTGTATTTTGCAATGAAATAATCTGCAAAGAAGATATTTTAATACTTTCAAAAGTTAATACACCTATAATTATTGAACAATATATAGCTAATTATACACCAATAATTATAAAGAAAATAAATAGAAGTATTGAACTACTTAAAATTTCAGATTTTGAATTAATAGACAATAGGTTTTTGATGTTTTCAAGAGTCAATGGTATTGAAATTATTTGTTTTGACACGAACAATATCAACTCTGCAAATGAATGGGATATTGTAAATTATTCAAATAATTTTTTGATTGCGAAAACGATTGAGAGCTATTTAACTAACAAAATTTGGGCTTTTGTTGATAGAGAAAGAGAGTTTTGGAAACAAGAACAATATTGACAAAGAGGG
>CAIWIS010000002.1 GCA_903912795.1 uncultured Bacteroidales bacterium | reverse complement strand
CAATACCGTTTTGCCTGAGCCACTAGCACCAATTATCATATTTGTTTTACCATTCTCAAAAACAGCCGAAACGTTTTTCAATACTTGGTTTCCGTCAAAGGATTTATCTATATTTTTTACTTCGATCATTGATTTAAAAGTTAGAAATTAGAAGTTAGAAAATGGAAATCAATAAAATCTGAAAATCAACACATTATCACATTCTTGGATGCGTCAAGCGGCAAAGCCGAGCGGGCATATTGCCACATCAGTTGTCTGCTGTCTGTTGTCAGTTGTCAATCTTACTGATTCAGCATTAAATTGGTTATCAATAAGTTAAAGAAAAGGATAAGAATACTGCTATTAACTACTGCATTGGTACTAGCTTTACCTACATCGAGGGCTCCTCCATAAGCATAATAGCCATAGTAGGCTGCTACCGACGAAATAAGAAATGCAAAAACCAACGATTTTACGAGCGAATAAAAAACATAATAGGGTATAAATGCGTATTGTATACCCAGCAAATAATCGGCGGTAGTAATAATATCGGTAAAAACACCTACAAAATAACCTCCTGTAAGTCCTACTGCCATACTGAAAATTACTAAAAATGGCATCATAAATACAAAAGCTGCAATTTTGGGTAAAATAAGATAATTGGCCGAGTTTACACCCATAATTTCGAGCGCATCAATTTGCTCGGTTATGCGCATAGTGCCAATTTCGGAGGCAATATTCGACCCAATTTTACCTGCTAAAATCAAACACAAAATGGTCGACGAAAACTCAAGTAAAAGTGTATCGCGGGTTACAAGACCCGTGCTGTATGTGGGCAACATCGGGTTTTCGGTATTCAACTTGGTTTGGATAGTCATTATGGCTCCAATGAAAATTGAAATGATAATTACGATGGGGAGCGATTCTAGTCCAAGTTTTTCGAGCTCTTTCGGAAACTGGCGAAAAAACATGCGCCAACGGTCAGGTGCTACCAATACGCGCTTCATTAATAATGCATATTTACCTGTATCTTGAAATATATTCATGTTTTACAATGGTTGATTTTTAATTAATTCGAAATAATTAATATTGTGTTTTTTCTTTTTTTTACATTCCGACCCACATTCGGGAGTTTGGGGGTCATATTTAAAAACCTATCTTACTTATATTCTATGTTTTTCAACCGCAAATATACGGCTTTTTCGTCTCATTTTTTATTGATGAAATAAAAAAGAGATGCAAAATTGTGAAATGAGGGTATTTTTTTCTATTTTTGTGGGTTAAAAGTAAAAAGCATACAAAAGCATACATAAAACCATGAGTACCGACGAAATTATTGACGCTGAAAACGAGCTAGATCCTATTGAAAACACTGACGAACAGCAAGAAGTACTTGAAAAAGAGGGACATTCCAGCTATAAAGTTCCAAAAATAAGCGACGAAACAATTAAGCATCACTTGTCAGGGATGTATCAGAACTGGTTTTTGGATTATGCTTCTTACGTTATTTTGGAACGTGCTGTGCCCGATATATACGATGGATTAAAACCTGTTCAGCGCCGCATACTTCACTCCATGAAACGCTTGGACGATGGAAGGTACAATAAAGTGGCCAATATTGTAGGGCATACCATGCAATTTCACCCACATGGTGATGCTTCTATTGGCGATGCATTGGTACAACTCGGACAAAAAGATTTGCTTATTGATTGCCAGGGAAATTGGGGAAATATACTTACCGGCGATGGTGCTGCTGCACCTCGTTATATCGAAGCACGACTT
>CAIWIS010000001.1 GCA_903912795.1 uncultured Bacteroidales bacterium | reverse complement strand
CGACGTAAAAAGTTCAAGTTCTAAGGATAGTTTGTCCCTAAAATAACTTATAATATCTTCTATTACTTTTTGTTTGGCTGTAGCGGTAAAGCAAGAAACAGGAATACCTTCCTGCAAATGTTTTTTCTCCTGAATGGATTTTATAAAATCACCAATATACAAATAGTCAACTCTGAAATCCTGGCCCCAAGACGAGAAACAGTGTGCTTCATCAATCACAAACCGGGCAATTTTTCTGCCGAGAATTAATCGTTCAATTGATTTTGAACGCAATGATTCCGGTGAAATATAGAGAATTGAAGCCGAACCATCTTCAACCCGTTCAAAAGATTTAGCTCTTTCAATCGGATCCAATAAACCATTTATGGTAACAGCTTGTGTAATTCCAATCTTTTCAAGATTATCAACCTGATCTTTCATTAACGATTGTAGAGGCGAAATTACAATTGTAAGGGCTTTTGAGTTATCACCACACATCAAAGCAGGCACTTGAAAGGTTATGGATTTGCCACCTCCGGTTGGGAAAACTGCCAATAATGATTTGCTATCAACTGCTGCTTTTACAGCTTTTGCCTGTAATGGTTCGCTACCATAAGTTCTGTATGAATCAAATCCGAAAAAGCGTTTTAAACCAACATGTATATCTAAGGCATTATTGCAATATGGGCAACCTGTAACACAAGGTTTGTTTCTGAGTTTAAACATTAATCGTTCAACTTCAGGATAATTTTTCAAAACCCAGGGAGGTGTAATGGAGTGAATTTTCTGGTGTTGAATAAACGAGTTTATCAGCGATAAACAGTAAGCAAGTTCAATAGGGTTTTCGTCAATTATTTGTTGGATTTTTACATTTTCGCAAATAGCATCTTTAAACCGATTTGCAATAACAAGGTCAAGTGAAATGGAGTTTTGGGGCTGAAATGAGATAAACTTAAAAAACGATTTGAATTCCCGTTTATCGTGCAGTAGGCCATAAAATATTTGCTGTAAATCGCTGTCAATCTGATTGAAAGCAGCAACTTCATCATAAAACAAATCTTTGGCCTTCATGGCATCATTCAAAGGATTATTTAATTCCTCTGTTTGCAATTTGTCATCTTTTAAAAGCGCATGATACGGTCGGGTCGGGAAAAGTAATGGAGATAAAAATAAGGTGTCAATTGCAGCAGTAATCCCTGCCTCAAATAATGGTTTTCCGATATATTTTAAATCGTGATGTAAAATATTATTACCGCAGACATAATTGTTTCCATTAACGAATGGAACAAGTTCTGAAATTGAATTTCTATGAAAAATACTGCCATCACCTTTTATACAGCCAATGTCATTTATTTTTCCATTTTTAGGATCAATTTCAGTATCAATAAATGCGATATTATTCATAAGTAGATCTCAATATATCACTAATGTTTGTTTTTTATGCAATTGTCTAGTTCAAAAATCTTCCTTCCACAGCTCACAAAAGCTAATTCCCCCGCTCTTCGTAGTGTACCAATAAGCGTTGGACGCTGAGCGTATGTTTCTAGACTACGCTTGGCTAAAATAAAAGCTCCTGCTTTTAATATTATATTTGTTCTAAATATGCAAAGCAGGAGCTTTGCTTTTACCGCGACATAGGCAAAGAGCCTATGCCGAGCCATACTGCGTACGCCCAGCTGAGCACAAGCCTTTTTTGCCGAGCT